>JAHJQU010000060.1 GCA_018819005.1 Pseudomonadota bacterium
AAAGACTCAGTTTTTATGGATACCGGCACGAAGGTTGACGGAACCGTCGAACGGGCGGAACTTTTAGACGGCGATGGAAACATGCCCTTTATCGAAGGCGATGAAATTGAGCTTTATGTGGTGGTGATTGATGATCATGAAATACGCCTTTCAAGAGCTATTTCGGGTATCGGAGGGCTTGAACTTCTGAAAGAAGCATTTGAAAATGAGATTCCAGTTGAAGGGAAAATAAGCGCAACCTGCAAAGGCGGTTTCCATGTGGAGATTCTTCATAGACGCGCCTTTTGCCCCATCAGCCAGATTGATGTCAACTATACTGAAACACCTGACGATTACGTGGGACAGACCTCCCAGTTTTTAATTACCCAATTCGGGGAAGGAGGAAAGAACATAATTGTCTCCCGCAGGAAACTTCTCGCCAGGGCTATCGAAAAAGATAAAGAGGCGTTTTTCAGCACATTAAAAGCAGGTGATATTTTTAAGGGCCGGGTCACAAGGGTCATGCCTTATGGAGCATTTGTTGAACTGATTCCGGGAGTCGAAGGCATGGTCCACATTTCAGAACTGAGCTGGTCCAGAGCGGAAAAAGCCGAAGATGTTGTGAGCGCCGATGATACGGTTTCGGTTAAGGTTATTGCGGTAGCGGACGGGGAGAAGAAGAATCAGAAAAAAATATCCCTGTCCATGAAACAGGTTGACACAGATCCGTGGGATAAGGTTGCAGATAATTTTCATCCTGGAGCGAAGGTGAGCGGGAAAGTAACCCGGTGTATGAATTTTGGCGTTTTTGTGGAAATAGCCCCGGGTATAGAGGGACTGGTCCATATAAGTGAAATGAGCTATCTCAAGAGGGTTATAAATCCGGGAGATGTTGTAAAAGCGGGTGAAACGGTTTCAGTTACGATAAAAGAAGTTGACGCTAAAGTGCGACGGATATCCCTCAGTCTCCGTGATGCCTTGGGAGACCCGTGGCTGGAAGTGCAGGATAAATTCAGTGTTGGCCAGGTCGTCATCGGAACCCTGGAAAAAAAAGAAAAATTCGGATATTTTGTTTCGCTTGCTCCCGGCATTACCGGGCTTCTCCCGAAATCGAAATTCAGCGGGGCCGAAAAGCCAGGACTGATCGAGCAACTGAAGGCAGGAGATCCTATTGCGGTGACCGTGGAGGAGATCCATCCCTATGACCGGAAAATTACCCTTGCTCCCGGCGATGCAAAAGAAGAGGGTGCCTGGAAAAGTTTTGCACAGGCGGCAATTCCCGCACCAGTCAGTGATCTGGCCGAAAAACTGCGGCAGGCAATGGAATCCAAAAAGAACAAATAGATGGAGATCCTTGCATATAACATCTGATCTATCGCCATATCTCAAGACTTGACGAACGTGAGTTATTCAACGCCCCCAACTTTACAGGGTCTTATGATACTTATTTCTGATTGACCCTTTACATGCACTATGATACCCAAAGCTAAATATAATGAGGAATAATGCCACCAATTTTATTTAAGGAGGGATACCCATGTCAAAATCAAAAGATGTTAAGAAAGACACCAAAAAGAAGCCGGCCAAATCATTAAAGGAAAAGAAGCAGGAAAAGCGGGAGAAGAAGAATAAATAAAATTCATCAATTTTAATTGAACCAGTAGATTTATGAGTAGAGCCCAGCTTGATAAATAAATCGAAAATAGAAGAAATCGAGAAAATATGCAGACCTGAACCGTCATCTTTTCGGCGCAACCGCCTTCTTTTTGACCTTGGAGATTACAGGCTGATTGATATTGTCAATGATGCCTTTTCCAGAGGCCGGGATTTTGAATATGCCCGGAAGCAATATTCAGGCTATTTCCATCCTAATGGCATTAAAGAGATGGCCGAAACCAAAAGGTTGCGGATCGCATATGCAATGGTCCATCTGCTTACCTCTCTTGAGATAGGAGCAATGGATGAACGTCTCGGCGCGCTTCGCTCTTTGCGCGATGAAGTCCTGGATACAGCCGAAGGGCCGATGCCAAAAAACACTGCCCGTGTTTTGATGCAAATTATGAAGGAAGTCGTTCGAACCCGAGATAATTACAGGCGGCAACTCGAACTGGCTCACGATTTCCGTATTACAGTTTCGGGCAAACCCCGGGTCGTCCGTAAGCAGCTCAAACGATATCATCTTCTTGAAATGCCGGAAGAATGGAATCAGATTTCATTTGACGATCACGTGCACGACGCAAACACAAAGGGACGCAAATCTTCAACCCACCTGATAATGGATGCCTGGATAAAGGGTATCAGGCGTTTGAGGATTGTTCATTACAACTATATTGAACCGCGTTTTGCTACCGAGCTTCTTGAAGCTGCACGGATAATGGATATCGACGTACGGATCGGAATCGAGTTTTCATCCAGGTTTCGAAACAAGTATGTAAATCTTATCTGGGTTCCGAGGGGATTCCCGGACTCCCAGGCATTTCTCTGCTTTCTTGAAGAGCCGGCGGTTGTCAGGCTCATGGATGAAGGGAGGAAGGTTTCCGCTTACCAGCAGGCTTACGTGATGGAACTGCTCAGAGCCTTCAATCACAGACATTTATCAGATTTCAGGCGTATATACGAAATCGATCCGGTACCT
>JAHJQU010000399.1 GCA_018819005.1 Pseudomonadota bacterium
ATAAATATGGGTTTCCTGGAGGCCGTATCCTTCCTTTGTTCTGTGGGGAATGTAATATGAGACATCTGTACCGGTATGCCTTAAAAATTCCATAAGGATAGCGGTCGATGTTACCCCGTCCACATCGTAATCGCCGAAAATGAGTATCTTTTCATGGTTTATGATAGCATTATAAATTCTTTTTACAGCTATCTCCGTGTCTATTATTGAAAAAGGGTGCCTGATGTTGTCGAGTGAAATATTAAGAAAATCGTGGACATCTTTCGAGGAAACAATGCTGCGGTTAACCAGTATTGACGCTAAAAAAACGCTGCAATTTATTGTTTTACAAATATTTTCAACAAGCTTTGAATCGGGTTCGGGAATGCGCCAGTTTTTTTTCATTAAACAACATATAATCTATTATACGGGTTCCTACAATAAAAAATACTGTTGTCTAAATTCATGAAACGAAAAAATATTTTACTTTTCAAGCGGCAGAACCGGGTTGATATGATGGAGCGTTTTGCACACGAAGATATAGAATGGCCATTCCGCTTCGGGCTTATTTTTGGCGGCTTTTTTTGATCAATATTACACGGTAGCTGCCAGGAGAATATTCTCAAGGGTGACATCGGGCAAGCGGCCTTGCCCCAAAACCTCGGTGGCGTCGAGTATTTCGATTCCAACAAGCTTTTCTTCCGGCCCGATGTTCAGTGCAATCTCCTCATTCAGTCTCACGGTGCGGCATTCATATTTGCCTTCAATCAGCCTGATATAAAGGGCGTCAATTTCTGGATCATAACTGATTTTCATTGCTCTCTCCTTTCAAAAGAAAAACGTATAAACGGTAATTACGATCGTTTCAGTTGCCGTTTCTTTTATGACAGGGGCAACTTGCTTGATTTTCTTGGCATGTAATCCTGATATCATAAAGCATTCAGATGATAAACTTTAGATGTAGCTGTCCCCTATATCCCCACTTTGATCTTCATCTCCTCAGTTTATTTGAAAAAATAAGTAAAGCCTATGATATTTGTCTAATCCGGAATGTTTTTGAGGAAGCAAGATATATACAAACCCATGTTTCCTTCAAATCTATGAAACATTCATATATTACTTTTCTCTGCTAAATTTTGCCTTGAGCTTAAGCAAAGAATCCTGCAGAGGTGGTCGCAGAAGGTTTTTGTGTGTTATGATGAGGTTGTCCTCTTCAGCCTCGAACAGACAATTAACGATATCATCAATTAATTTAGCGTCAAGACTTCCCTCGACACTTATATCTTTATTCGTGTCAATATCTTTTGGCCGAAATTCGTATATTTCGTGCAACTGAACCCATGTATCCAGTTTAAAAAACGTTTTGTTTCCTGGGACAAAGAACAAACTCTGTTTTTTGATACATCCGGGTGTTGAAGGTCTGTTTTTCTTTTGGGAGGTGGTTTTTACGAAAAGATAGGGGTCTTTTTTATCGGGGGTATTTAAAAGAATGAGATATTTTTTGCCGATGAAACCGTTTTGGAAAACAAGCTGTCCGTGATGATAGATAGCTCCCCGGATCTGCAATTAGCTTGCTCCGAATATGCTGTACATCTCTGAGCGTTCTTGCAGCCGTTCCTTGACCTCATCATAAGAAAGGCTTGCGATATCGCTGGTAATGGCAAGCATATAATCGATCTTTTGAAACTTACCCTTCTCCTTGAGGGTTTTGTCCCACGGCTCATTTTCTAAATGGGAGGACTCGACCATGGCATCAGCCTTGGCATCTTTGAAAATAAAAGAGATATTCTCTAAACATTTCATTTCACGTTTAGAAAAATACTGGTTGTTGAACTTCTTTTTAGACCGGACCTGCTGAAATTCTCCTTCTTTTGAAAGGTCGTGAACAGAGTCTTTCATATCCGGCTTCATATTGCCGGTGAGTTCTTCAAAAAGATCCTTGGGAACCGGCCCCATATCCCATGCGAAATAGTCCAGCCCCGTGACGGACCTGCCCGTCTGCTTAAAGTGTGTAAAGTCCAAAAAATATAGAAGTTTCAGCAACTTTGTTTTGCCGCAACAATTTGTATGATCGGCAAAATAAATAATTGCATTTATGAGCTTTTCTCTGTGATGTGTTATAATCATGGTAATATTATCAATCTCCAGGCTAAGAAAGTCAAGGTAAAGTATCGGTAAACTTGGAATGCTC
>JAHJQU010000400.1 GCA_018819005.1 Pseudomonadota bacterium
AATAACTTTGACAGGAAGACCCCGGCTATGGTTTACTTCGGTATAGAATTGCAGAAACAGGCTGCGGCATGATCATGAACCAAGAGCAGTTTCCCACTTATAAACCCCTGTTTCCTGTCCAAACAATCCCGACCACCTCTGACTGCTTCGAAAGAAGTCTGTAATCCCCTTTTATCTTGACTTTGCTCGGGACTCTTATTTATGGTTATAATACAGTTGAAATATGATGATTTTATAACAAGTCCGCCCTTAAATTATTTCCCTCCCGGATGTTGATGGACTCGTAAAAAATTCATCAACAGGCCGGGGGCGTTTAAGCCCCGGCCTGGGTGAGGGTGGGACCGCTTGAACTTACTTCAAGCGGCGGGAGAGTCCGCCTAGGCGGATTTCCCGCCAAGTAAAAAGTCGTTTTTTGACTTTTTACGAAGAAATCAACGATACCTACAGGATATAAGTTTGCAGTCTAAAAAAAGGAGGTTTCAATGAAATTAAAACAGGTTGCTGTCCTTATTGAAAATGCACCCGGCCGTTTGTACGAGATAACACAGGCTCTTGGAGATGCGGGAATAAACCTGAGAGCTCTTAACCTTGTTGATACCGGTGAGTTTGGAATTTTGCGGCTTCTTGTCTCAGATCTGGCTAAAACCAGACGTATCCTGATGGAAAAACAAATGCCTGCCAAAGTTGATGAGGTTGTTGCTGCCGAGATCGAAGACAAACCGGGACAGCTTGGAAAACTGCTGAAACCTTTGCAGAAAGCTAAGGTGCATGTAACTTACATGTATGCATTCATAGGATTTTCATCAGGCAGGGCTGTCATGATTTTTCGATTCAGTGATAATGATAAGGCTATCGAGATTATGCTGAAAAACGGAATCAAGCTCATTGATGCAAAAGCTTTTGGAATGCTTGAAACATGATAAAGGCGACCTTTTTATTTTGAAATAAAACTGTCAATGGCCATTTGATATAGCCAACCGGAAAGCCGATTAAAATGGCTGAAAAACAACCGACAAGTCAAACAAAAACACCCGATAGCTCTCTTAATCCGGTACACCGCGGTGTTGAGAGGCGCTACAGGGCTCTTCTTGAATTTTTGGCCGATCCGGTCTTCGTCGTTGATGTCCGGGGCAGGATATCCTATTTAAACCCCGCATTCATGAAAGTTTTCGGATGGACTCTGGAAGAGCTTGAAGGAAAGCACATCCCTTTTGTTCCGGAGCATCTCAAGGAGGAGACCAGGCAGGGAATTAAGCGACTGTTAATAGAAAAGGTGATTCATGGCTTTGAAACGAAGAGGCTCACAAAGGACGGCAAGGTTCTTGACGTTGTTCTTGATGGCGCAATATATTTCGATGAGGATAAGAATCTTGCGGGCCAGGTTATCATATTAAGGGATATCACGAGAGAAAAGCATATAACGCGGAGGAACGAAGCCCTTTACCGTGTTGCAAAAGCCCTTCCACAATTCCAGTCTCTAAACGAGCGGCTTGAGTTTATTATTAAAGAAGTACAGGATATAATCGGTTTAAGAGGCGCGTCAGTCATACTCCTTGATGAGAAGAAAAACGAATTTTTCTTCAGGGAGGCAGTTTACGAAGACGGTAAGACTGGTAAGAGAATAAAGGAGATCAGATTCCCTGCCGACAAAGGGGTAGCAGGTTATGTATACAGAACGGGTAAGCCCCTGATCGTGCCTGATTATCCCCAGAGTCCGTATTTTTTCGGGCAGGTTGATGAAAAGTCCGGTTATCAGACAAAAAACATGCTTGATGTTCCAATCCGCACGCCTGACAGAATTATCGGGGTGCTTTGCGCAGTGAACAAAAAAGAAGGGGAGTTTGATGAAGATGATCTGGAACTTTTAAGCGCTATTGCGAGCACTGTGGCTTCTCCGATCGAGAATGCCAGGATAAACGAAGAATTGAATCGCTCCTATGAGGAAGTAAATAGTCTGAACAAAGCCAAGGACAGGGTAATTCACCATCTTTCCCATGAGCTTAAAACGCCCCTTTCAGTTCTTTCAGCTTCTCTTTCTCTGCTGACAAAAAAGCTTTCCGGCATAAACAGCAAAGACTGGAAAACAATAATGGATCGGGCGGAGAGGAATCTAAGGCGGATACTCGAAATGCAGTATGAAGTAGAGGATATTCTCCAGAAAAAAGATTATACAACCTATTACCTGATTTCAGCTCTTCTTGATGCTTGTTGTGATGAGATAGAGGTTCTGGCTTCCCTTGATGCCGGGGAAGAGGATATAATACTAAGTATCAGGAACCGCATAGAAGATCTTTTCGGACCACGCGAATCCGTTTCCGAAAAAATTTCGCTCGATGCTTTTACAGACAGTACGATTCAGGCTCTTCGTTCACGTTTTGTACACCGCAGGTGTCATGTTGAAGTCAAGACAGAAAAGACTCCTCTTATATATGTTCCTCGCGATGTTTTGACAAAGATAATTGAAGGTCTGTTGCGGAATGCTGTCGGAAACACGCCGGATGGAGGAAAAATAGAAGTTTCTGTTAAAAACAGTGAGACCGGGCCGGAGCTTGAAATCAGGGATTTCGGGGTCGGCATTACCGAAGAAAACCGGCGGTTGATATTTGAGAGTTATATAACCACCCGTGAAACGATGCAGTACTCTACGCGTAAGCCGTATGATTTCAATGCAGGCGGAAAAGGTTTTGACCTTCTGAGGATGAAGATTTTCTCAGAAAGGTACAATTTCAGAATCGATATGACATCTTCACGGTGCGCTTTTATACCGTGCGATGAGGATCTTTGTCCGGGGGACATAAAGAATTGCAGTTACTGCAGGACGGAGAACGATTGCTTTAATTCCGGTGGAACATCAGTGGTTGTTAAATTCCTTGAAGCTGATGCTTTTATGATCAATGGGAAAGCAAATCAGAGATGAGATTGAATATGATAAAACACGGCAAGTTTAAGGAAAATGAAAAGAGCGAAACAGAAAATCAGGATCATCTTTACCGTGAAATCCAGATCGAGTTTTTAATTCACGAACTGAAAGATCCTATTGCAGTCATTGATGCGGGCGCACGATTGTTACTTGAAAACAGGGATAAGTGTGGCGTTCTGACCGCACGCCAGGAAAAAGCTCTCCAGAGAATATTAAGGAGCGCAAAGAAGGCCGGAAGTATGCTGCATGACATTCTTGAAATAGGCAGGTCCAAGGCAGGTTGTTTTAGCTGCTGCCGTTTCAAGCCGGCTGAGGCATTGTATGATGTCCTGATTGACTCAATGGAAACAATCGTCAGCGTTTCCCCATATGAGCAACAAAAAAAGTTTGAATACAATAATGAGCTTATAAAATGGCTCGCAGAACAAGGAGTTTTCCTTGATATCGCTCCAGAGATTATGCGGGAGGAGATTGAGCAGGATGAGACAAAGTTCAGGCAAATAGCGGGAAATCTCTTTAAAAATGCTCTTTATTACAGGGCCGGACATGTAGAAATAAAACTGAATAGAAAAGAAGATTTTCTTATCCTTAATGTTGCTGATGACGGGCCGGGGATAGAGCCAGAAGATCATCAGAATGTTTTTAAAAGGTATGTCAAGGTAGAAAACCATCCCGGTTTTTCAAGGAAAGGTCATGGAATAGGTTTAGCCGGGGCTCTTGTTATGGCAAGATGCCTTGGCGGCAATATTGAGATTGAGAGCAGGAGAGGAAAAGGGGCGAATTTCAGGCTGATATTTCCTGTTTCGATGAAAACAAAAGTGATGGCTTCGTAAAAAGCGATTTTATACCGTAAACGGTATCCTAATCAGCAATGAAATCAAAAATCGGATGTTTTTTAAAGGGCCCTGATAGAGACTTCAATTGATATTAATAATTTAGTTGGGAGGGTACAGATGACGGAATCGAAATTGTTGCTCAAGGGGAAACGCATTCTGGCTGTGGATGATGAAGAAGATATACTGGAGACAATAGCAGACATTCTTGAAGAGGCAAGTGTTGACACTGCGCGCGACTATAAAAGTGCTTCCCGAAAAATAAAAGAAAATAAGTATGACCTTGCAGTCCTTGATATTATGGGTGTTAATGGGTTAAAACTTCTTGAGGAAGCCGTTGAACGCGGAATTCCTGCTGTAATGCTGACGGCGCACGCTATCAACCCGGAAACTCTCATGTCTTCAATTGATAAAGGGGCTATAGCCTATCTTCCGAAAGAAAAACTGTCGGAGCTTGACGAGCTTCTCGGAAAAATTCTTTCAGCCCATGAAAAAGGGGAACCGCCATGGAAGCTTCTTTTTGAGCTTATGGGCGAGTATTTTGATCAGCGTTTTGGTCCTGACTGGAAGAAAAAAGATAAAGAATTCTGGTCAGAGTTCAGCCGCAACTATCATGTGGGCAAAGGGATCAGGGAGAGGCTTATGCACGATGAAAGGATTCTCGGAAAAGGAATTTGAACCGAAACAGATAGCGCATTCCCCGCTATGAAAGTCTGTTTTTATAGTCCTCATATCCGAATTTGCGGACAATAACCACTTCACCGGAACTCTTCCTTATGGCAATTGAAGGAAGGCGGACGCCGTTGAATGTGTTGTTTTTGACCATCGTGTAGTGGGCCATGTCTTCGAAAACAAGTCGTGAGCCTGTCTTTAGCGGTTCAGGAAAGGAGTAGTCTCCTATGATGTCGCCCGCAAGGCATGTCATGCCGCCGAGCCTGTAAGTGTGCCCGTATTCTCCGGGAAGGCCG
>JAHJQU010000401.1 GCA_018819005.1 Pseudomonadota bacterium
GAAAGAACTGTATGACAGGTTCAGGATCGAAGGAATAATCGGCAGGTCCTCCAAGATGCAGGAAGCCGTCGATATCATGAAAAAGGTGTCACATAGTTCGGCAACAATCTTTATAAGGGGTGAAAGCGGAACGGGTAAGGAACTTGCCGCCAGAGCGATTCATTACAACAGCCCCAGACGATCCAGACCATTTACAGCCCTGAACTGTGCCTGCATACCTGAAAATCTTTTTGAGAGCGAACTCTTTGGCTATGAACCAGGCGCCTTCACAGGGGCACAGTCGCGGAAGATAGGACTGTTCGAGGCAACAAACAACGGCACGTTATTCCTTGACGAGATAGGCGATCTGCCCCTAATGATGCAGTCAAAACTTTTGAGAGTACTTCAGGATAAAGAAATAAGAAGGCTTGGGGGAAAAGATCCGATAAAGGTCGATGTCAGAATCATAACCGCAACCAACAAGGATATTGAAAAGGAGCTTGCAAAAGGTAATTTCAGAGAAGAGCTTTACTACAGGCTGAGAGTTGTCACTGTAGAGCTTCCGGCGCTCAGGGACAGGAAAAGCGACATACCCGAACTGTCCCAGTTCTTTCTGAAAAAATGCAGCCGCGAATTCGGGAAAAGGATAAAAGGAATCGACTCCACCGCGATAAATGCCCTCGTTGAATACAACTGGCCGGGCAACATAAGGCAGTTCGAATCGGTTATTGAAAGGGCGGTAATCATGTGTGATACCGAAACCATAACATTAAGGGATATAAAAAGTGAACTCAGGTATTCGGAGTCGGACTGCTCCTTCGATTTTGATCTTCCGGACGGCGGAATAAATTTCGAGGAGCTGGAAAAAGATCTTCTGAAAAAATCAATGACGCGTGCTAATGGCGTAGTGGCCAAGGCAGCAAAGCTTCTAGGCATGAGCTATAAGACATTCTGGTACAGGTGGGAAAAATTAAACATTGACAGTCCTGTTTCAAAAAGTGAAAAACAGGAACAATAGCTTAAGCCTTTTTGACAACCAGCACCACCCCCGCCAGAAGCAGCAGCGCTCCGGCATATCCGAGCAGGGTGGTACTTTCAGAAGAAAGCCAGGGGAGTTTCTGAACCGAAAGAACACCGGCAACAGTCAGGGTAATCAGCGGGTTCAGGACGATAATGGCGCTTACCTGGTTGGCAGGGATCAGTTTCAGGGCTTCTCCAAGAGTGCCATAAGCAATGAGGGTATTGGCGCCTAGAAAGATCAGGGTCAGCCAGTCCGAAAGGTTCAGTCCCTGGAATTCCTGAAAAACGGCCAGCGGGGAAAATATCATCGCGGCAACCAGGTAAATCAGCAAATTGGTCTGCTGAGGGGCCCAGATTCGAACCAGATTTTTCTGGAATACTGCAAAAAATGCCCAGGTGATGGCTGCAAAAATGATCCAGAGGTTGCCGAGAGTGTATTGCTGGGAAGAGATCACAAGGTGATGAAGCTGGTCCCGGTAAAACAACAAAAAGCCTGCTGCTGCAATGCCAAAACCGGACTTTTGAAGGATCGTCAGGCTTTCCTTGAAATAGACAACTCCTACAACCGCCACCAGAAGCGGAGCGATCTGGATCAGGATTTGGGCATTGCTGGGAGATGTCAGATCGACGCCGGTAGTAAATCCAAGGTAATTGCCGGCCAATGCAAGTCCTGCAAGTATTCCAAGTATCGGCGGGGTTTTAAGAATTTCAAAAAACTGCGGACGATGGATGATATAATAACCTGCCAGAAATACGAAAGAAAACGTAAACCGGAACCAGATGATGGTATTGCCGCTGAACCGCTGAAGCGCATATTTGAGCACAATGGCCAATATCCCCCAGAGAACAGCCGTTATGCTGATCATCAGCATTCCTTTTGAATGATTGGACATTAAGGCCTTTCTTTATGGATTTTTAGGAAGTTAGCTGGTTTTTTACTGACAGTCTCAATAAAAAAGGGTCAGGACAAATTTCCTGAACCCTTGATATTATCTGGCGGGGACGACGAGACTTGAACTCGCGACTTCCGGCGTGACAGGCCGGCGCTCTGACCAAACTGAGCTACGCCCCCGTTTTTGGACCTATGCATACACCCAATACTGCCGATCATTTGAAAATTTGCTTTTGGTAGGCGGAACAGGGATTGAACCTGTGACCCTCGGCTTGTAAGGCCGATGCTCTCCCAGCTGAGCTACCCGCCCATGAAAAGCAAACTTATCTATTAGAGTTTCCCCTAAAGAGGATGAAGCAATTAACAGCTTGGATATATATTGTCAAGCCTAAATTAAAGGAGCTCTTTGTTCAACAATATTTCCTTCGGGCATAATGACAATAGGTATATCGTCCTTTTCCGGCAGGATTTCCTCTTCACTTTTAACCAGGGCATGAGAAAGGACCTCGTCCATGTGCTCAACCAGGATAATTTCGATTTCCTTAAGAACACTCTGGGGTATTTCTTTTAAATCCTTTTCATTCTCTTTCGGAACAATAACCTTTTTTATTCTGCCCCTGTGAGCAGCCAGAAGCTTTTCCTTTAATCCGCCTATGGGAATTACCCGTCCTCTTAATGTGATTTCTCCGGTCATGGCAATGTCACGGTGAACAGGCCGCCTGCTTAAAGCAGAGACAATGGAAGTGCACATGGTAATGCCCGCCGAGGGCCCGTCTTTCGGGATTGCCCCTTCAGGAATATGGATATGAAGGTCAACCTCCCTGTGAAATTTACTGTCAATCATAAGGGATTCAGCTCTTGACCGGACATAACTGACGGCGGCCTGGGCTGATTCCTTCATTACATCCCCAAGTTTACCCGTAATTGTTACCTCTCCCTTACCAGGCATTACCAGCGTTTCAACATAAAGCAACTCTCCGCCCACCTGCGTCCATGCGAGGCCGGTAGCAAGTCCGATCTGGTCTTTTTCTTCAATCTGGCCGTGTCTGAATTGTAACGGGCCAAGATATTTTGTTATGGAAGAAGATGTGACCCTGAAGGAGACGTTTTTGTTATCCGTTAAAACCTCGCGCGCTATTTTCCTGCAGACGGATGCTATTTCGCGCTCGAGATTTCTTACACCAGCTTCTCTTGTATAATGGCGTATAATTGTATAAATGGAGTTCTTCGAAAAAGAAACACTCATTTCTTCAAGGCCGTTTGTTTTTATCTGCTTTGGCAACAGGAATTTTTTTGCTATATTGTATTTCTCTATTTCTGTGTACCCGGGCAGGCGAATGATCTCCATTCTGTCCTGCAACGGAAGAGGAATCTCCGGAAGCGTGTTGGCTGTAGTAACAAACAATATATCTGAAAGATCGTAATCGAGA
>JAHJQU010000402.1 GCA_018819005.1 Pseudomonadota bacterium
ATATCTTTTCGTTCCAGTTTTTCAATCTGAGCTTCAACAGCCATGTTCACAGCATTAGCGGTTTCAATCGAATCGGTCACAAGTATCGCGGAAGCAAGAGTGTCATGTTCCGCCTGCGAAAGGAGGTCTGCCGCCGCATATTCAGGAACCGCGCTTTTATCCGCAATAACCAATATCTCGCTTGGTCCTGCCGTCATATCAATTCCGACCGTCCCCGATACTATCTTTTTGGCAAGTGTCACATATATGTTTCCAGGCCCGACGATTACATCCACTTTTTGAATCGTCTCTGTACCGTAAGCAAGCGCTGCAATGGCCCATGCGCTTCCGGCCTTGTATATCTCATCAACGCCAATCATTTTCGCTGCAACAAACAGGTGAGGATTTATGCTTCCGTCTTTTATGGGTGGAGTAACCATCACAATCCGGCGAACTCCGGCAATCTTCGCTGGTATAGCCCCCATGAGTACCGATGAGACAAGCGGGGTTTTGCCGCCCTTTCCACCCGGTACATAGATTCCGGCGGCGTCAACAGGATTGACAATCTGCCCCAGAAACGCCCCGTTTCTTTCATTGCTGATCCAGGACAACCTGGTCTGCTGCTTATGAAAAGATTCGATTTGTCCTATTGCGCGTTTCAAGGAACCGACAAATGCCTTTCCGACCATCTTTGAAGCGGAATCAACCTCCTTTCGGGTGACCTTAAGTGAATTCAGATCCATAGAAGGTGAATCGTACTTCCGGATATAACCGATAAGCGCCCTGTCTCCGTTTTTTCTCACCTCTTCAAGAATGCGGCTGACGTTTATATAATCTTTACGACTGAAAGAAAGCCCCCTGTTGATAATGGAAAGTAGTCTTGCTTCGGCTTCTTTGGAAGGATATTTGAATATCTTCATATTATTAATTCCTCATCATTGACGATTTCATAAAAAATTGATGATTTCGTAAAAAGTCCGTCCGGCATTATCCTGTCAGAACAATCCCCTTTTAGTCAATAATCGGCATTATAATCAATAAAATAATTAAAATACTGATTGACATGCTATTCTCAATCTGCTGAATTAGAAACTTCCAAAAAATATAAATTCTCATGAATATGGGAATAAAACTGATAAATAAACGGAGGCGGCGTATGAAGGAGAACAGGATTTACAATTTTAACGCAGGGCCGGCAGCCTTGCCCCTGAGTGTTCTTGAAGAAGTGAAGGAATCTTTCCTCAATTTCGCGGGATCAGGCATGTCCATAACCGAAATAAGCCACAGGTCAAAGCTCTTTGATGAGGTTATTAATGATGCGGTTGCCAGAACAAAAAGACTTTTAAAGCTCGATGACAGGTATCAGGTTCTCTTCCTTCAGGGAGGCGCGAGCCTTCAGTTTACAATGATTCCGATGAACCTGCTCCCTGACGGCAAAACAGCAGATTATGTCGATACAGGCACTTGGTCTTCAAAGGCTATTAAAGAGGCTCAGATACTCGGCAAAAACATTAAAGTGGTTGCATCTTCCAAGGATAAAAATTTTTCGTATATTCCAAAAAACATACAGTTTAACAATGATGCTGTTTATGTACACATTACATCCAACAACACGATAAAAGGAACCCAGTGGGCAGGCTTTCCCAATACCGGGGGCATTCCTCTTTTAGCAGACATGTCTTCAGACATAATGAGCAGGTCGTTTAATCCGAATCCGTTCGGCCTGATATATGCCGGAGCTCAGAAAAACATAGGCCCTGCCGGAGTGTGTATGGTGATAATCCGTGAAGATATGCTTAAGATGGTGCCGGATAATCTTCCGTCGATGCTGAAATACACCACCTTTTCTTCATCAAATTCACTCTACAATACTCCGCCCTGTTTTTCGATATATGTAATTCAGCTCGTCCTGAAATGGCTGGAAGAGACCATTGGCGGTCTTGAAAAAATCGAGGAAATTAATAAGAAAAAAGCCCTGCTTTTATACGATACCATCGATTCGGGTGGCTTTTATAAAGGAACCGCCGAAAAAGAAAGCAGATCTCTGATGAATGTGACTTTCCGGCTCCCGAATGAGGAGCTTGAAGGAAAATTCATCCAGGAAGCGACCCAAAACGGGCTCGGCGGATTAAAAGGGCACCGTTCGGTAGGCGGTTGCCGCGCATCCATTTATAATGCAACAACCCTGGATACGATAAAAGCCCTTACCGGGTTCATGAAAGAGTTTGAAAAGAAAAACGGTTGATAATGGCATCCGACGGCAAAGTAAAAAGCTCATTATGCAAGGCGCGCGAATCTTGAGGAATGAAGCGTACTTTTGGGTACGCTGCAATGACGAAAGATGAAGCGCAACATAGCAGAATGACTTTTTACGAAGCCGTCAAAGATTAAACTCTGCCACAATGAACGTATGGTCGGACGGTCTTTCCGCAAGACGCGGCCCTTTATCTATACAGGCAGAAACCGACTTTTCCGCGAGACCTTTTGTGGCGCATATATGATCAAGCCTCCAGCCAAGACCCCTCTTAACCGAATTTGGAATCCGGTAATCCCAGAAAGTAAACTCCCTTTCATCAGGCTTGTGGATTCTATATACGTCGGTAAACCCCCATTTCATTACATTCGACAAGGCTTCATGCTCCTTTGGATGGTAACCGACGCTTCCAAGCAATTTAACAGGATCATAAACATCTATGGGTTCCGGAGCGACATTAAAATCCCCTGTCCATACCACCTTCATATCCGGAGTAAAGTTATTTTCAAAATATTTCAGCAGACGACCAAACCAGGCAAGCTTATAAGTGAATTGTTCGGAACCAGGTTCTCTCCCTTGAGGGATGTAAGTGTTGACAACAACAATATCTTTAAAAAAAGCCGTAGCAATTCTTGGTTTCTCGACTTCATCATCATCGCCCAACCCGAATTCGACCCTTGACGGAACTTCTCTGCTTATTATTGCAACGCCGTTGTAACTTTTCTGGCCTTTATAAGCGCAATGATATCCTTTTTCTTTAAAAGCATCCTCTGGAAATTCGTCATCCTGCACTTTCGTTTCCTGCATGCAGAGTATATCCGGAGATTCCTTTTCAATCCAGTCAAGTATCACAGGCATTCTTGCCCTGATCCCATTGACGTTAAAGCTTGCGATTTTCAAGGTTTGACCTTCTTTTTATGTTTCTTGACAAATAGATGCCGTTATGAGAATTAATCAATAGCCAATATCGACAGCCTGTTAACAATTTGAAATTCGGACGGCAAAGCAAAAAGCTCATTATGCAAGGCGCACGAATCTTGAGGAATGAAGCGTACATACTGGTACGCTGGAATGACGAAAGATGAAGTGCAACACAGCAGAATGACTTTTTGAGAAGCCGTCTATATTTACTGTAAGATCCTGCCTTTATCAAATAAAAAATCAAACCTTTTCA
>JAHJQU010000512.1 GCA_018819005.1 Pseudomonadota bacterium
ACTCAGGATCTATGACATATCGAGGGCTGATATTGGTTATGACCAGAAAAAAGCAAGGCAACTGAGGCGAAGGCACGAATAAAACGGAAGCGCGGGATGATTACTCCGCTTGCCGTTTTTGGTAGACAAAATTTTTGTCAGAGGTGTCTCATTTTCATTGACGAGTTCCAGTGATACAAATAATCATTGACGAGGTATGGAATTTATGAAAAGGTAAACACAGGCTAAAATATTAATATCAATAGAGAAAACAGATTATGTTACGTATAGGTAGGTGTAAGTAAGTCAAGATTTAATTCAGGGTAATGGTGTCGGGCCAAGAGAACTATCTATTATGGCAGAATTATTGCTGTTTCGGTTCAAGCTTAGGACGGCGACATTTGAGAAGCCGCCAATTATTGCTTTAACCGGTAATATTTATGTCCGGATTTGGCGGCTGGTGTTAAGAAATATTCCCGGATTAGGCTTAAAACGGATATAAGATCGGCATGTTTAAAAAAGCCTGCATCACCCCAGTTTTTTTCTGAACCGCATCACGGCGGCAAAAAACAGGCAAAGTCCGAAGGTTACCATTGCCACAGTTTCAGGTATAAGATCCTTAAAGGATGTCCCTTTCAGATATATCTCACGCAGTATCACTATATAATACCGTAGCGGATTGAGGCGCGTTATATGCTGAATTACAGGGGGCATGTTGGCGATCGGTATGAAAAAACCCGAAAGAAGAATTGCAAATATCATGAAAAACCAGGCAACAAATAGAGCCTGCTGCTGTGTATCCGATATCGTTGAAATGAAGATACCTAGTCCGAGTGTTGAAATGATAAAAATTGAAGATTCAAAAAGGAGAAGAAGCAGGCTCCCTTTTACTCCTATCCCGAAAATAAGATAGACAAATCCCATTGAAATCATTATCTCCAGAATGCCTAGGATGCTGAAAGGTATTATCTTGCCGATAACAAGCTGATATGACTTTATCGGAGTTACCATGAGCTGTTCCAATGTTCCTATCTCCTTTTCACGCACGATGCCCATGCTTGTGAGAAAGAGGGTTATTATGAGAAGAATAAGAGCGATAATTCCCGGCACTATGTAGAGTTTGCTTTCAAGATTCGGGTTGAACCAGAACCTCGGCTCCATTTCAACCCTGCGTATATTTTTAACCTGAAGGCTTAAATCGGGCGAATATTCGATGAGCCTTTCCTGGTATTGCTGTACAATGTCCGTAATATATCCGAGCGATACTCCGGCGGAATTTCCGTCCACCCCGTCAACGAGAAGCTGTATGTCCGGTTTTTTTTGAAGAACAATGTCTCGCTGGAAATGCCTGGGTATTACTATGGCAAGGTTCGCCTTCCCTGAGTCAAGGTAGGATGAAAGCCTGGTATAATCCTCTTCAAAGCCTGTGATTTTGAAATATCTTGAATGAACAAACCGGTTGATAAATTCCCTGCTGTACGGAGTTTTATCCTGATCATGAAAAACAATTTTTATGTTTTTTACATCGGTCGTTATGGCATTGCCCAAAACAAATATTTGAATGAGGGGAACCACAAACAGGATTCTGACCATAGAGAAGTCCCGGAAGATCTGTCTGAATTCTTTCTGAACGAGATAAAATATCTGACGCATCCTCACTCCAGGGTCGTTTTAAACCGTATGGTTGCAATTGAGAGCATGAATAGTCCTATGCCGGATAAGGCTGCCGCATGCTGCCACAGCTCCGCAAGGCCGATTCCTTTGAGCATTATGCCGCGGATGATTATAAGAAAATAGGTGGCAGGCACCACTTTTGATATGTATTGAAGCGGGAGAGGCATGCTTGCTATCGGAAAAATAAAACCGCTCAGCATTATAGTGGGAAGAACTGTTGCCATGAGTGTAGCGAGCATCGCTATCTGCTGCGTTTTTGCGACTGCCGAAATCATAAGTCCGAAACTTAAGGCGACAAATATGTAAATAAGCGACAGGACGGCGATCAGGGATAGGCTTCCGTTGATGGGCACTTTGAACAGAAGGCGGGCAAAAATAATGATGATTATTCCATTGAAAAAACCGAGGGTGATGTACGGAACTACTTTTCCCACGACGATTTCTATAGGGTGAACCGGCGACACAAGGATCTGTTCGAGGGTTCCTGTTTCCTTTTCGCGGGTTATGGTAATAGATGTCAGAAGAGAGCATATGAGAAGAAGTATGAGGGCGACAAGGCCCGGCACAAAAAAATTTGCGCTCTTCATATCGGGATTATAAAGAATCCTGGGTTCAAGGCCGAGTATTCCAGGAGACCGGTGATTCAGTTTCTCATTAAATAACTGAGCGACACGGTTGCTGTAATTGTTTATGAATGTCCCGACGTTCGAATCGGCCGCATCAACAATAAGTTGAACTTTTGTAATGCGCTTTGAAATGAGACTTTCCGAAAAATCTCCGGGGATAACAAGCGCCATCTGAATATCCCGTTTTTTAAATAATGATTCTATCTCGTTGCGCTTAATACCCGTGTATCTGAGAATAAAGAACCGGTTTTCGGTAAAACCTCGTATGAGTTCCCTGCTTTCCGGAGTTTTGGAATCATCAATTACGGCAAAGGTCAGGTTTTTCATGTCAAGAGTTATGGCATAACCGTAAAGAATTATCATGAGAACAGGCATAAGGATAATAATAAGCAGAGATCGCCAGTCCCTGAAAATATGGGTATATTCTTTAATGATTATGCTTATTGTTCTTCTGAGTTTCATCTGAATTTGTAATTACTCAGCCGCAGATCTACGCTGATCGTCACTGATATTTTTTCTTTGTATTTAAATCTATCTGCGTTCATCTGTGTGAATCCGCGGCTGATTAGTTCTGACCAACAATATGTATAAAAATATCCTGCATGGTAGTTTTGTTGTATTTTTGCTTAAGATCTGTCGGAGTTCCGAGCTCGATTATTTTTCCTTTATGCATGATCGACACTCTGTTGCAGTATTCGGCTTCATCCATGTAATGTGTGGTTACAAAGACTGTTTTCCCGCTGCTTGCTATTTCATATATTATTCGCCAGAAATTGCGCCTTGATATCGGGTCAACACCTCCTGTCGGCTCGTCGAGAAAAATTATTGACGGATCATGAAGCAATGAAGTGCTTAAAGCCAGTCTCTGTTTCCATCCAAGGGGCAATGATCTTGTTAAAGTGTTTTTCATTTTATCAAGGTTTAACTCTGAGATCAGTTGATCTGTTTTGCCGGAAATCTTTTCTCGAGAGAGTCCGTATATGCCGCCATAGAATTCTATATTCTCTTTAACGGTCAGATCGTCATAAAGGGAAAATTTCTGGCTCATGTAGCCGATATTTTTTTTTATCTTTGCGGTTTCTGAATTGATACTGAAACCCGCGACCGTTGCTTCTCCCGACGTAGGCTTCAAAAGACCGCAAAGCATTTTTATCGCGGTTGTCTTGCCGGCCCCGTTTGCACCAAGGAATCCGAATATTTCACCCTTGTTGACCTCAAAAGAGATTTCATCTACGGCAATAAATTTTCCGAAATGGCGGCTTAGTTTTGATACGCTTACCGCATTGTCAGTTTCCATGCCCGATTTTCCCTTCGATAAGGCCTATGAAGACATCTTCAAGGGATGGAGCAATACGTTCAATATTTAATTGCTGACCGAGAAGATCATAAATCTTTGAGCGGATATCTTCGCTTGAAAAGCCGGGCGGAAAAGTAAGATGCAGGCTGTCTCCGAAAGATTGAACTGAAATTATTCCCGGAATTTGAGCAATACGATTTGACTGCAGGACCAGGTTATGTCCGGTTATTTTATAGATATGATTATGCATCAGGCCGGTAATTTTTTCGGGCTTGCCAATAGCGAGTACGGAGCCTTCATGCATGATTGCTATTCGATCACATAAAAGCGCTTCATCCATGTATGGTGTTGAAACAAGAATTGTAACACCTTCTTTTTTTAACTCCTGTAAAATTTCCCAGAATTCACTTCTTGAAACAGGATCAACACCGGTTGTCGGTTCATCAAGAATAAGCACAACAGGGTTATGTATAAGAGTACAGGAAAGGGCCAGTTTCTGCTTCATTCCTCCTGAAAGCTGACCCGCGAGTCTTTCTGAAAAAGGCTCAAGGTTGCTGAACTTAAAAAGTCGTTTTTTCCGTTCGGCCATCTCCTTTTTAGGAACTTCAAACAGGTTCGCGAAAAAATTCAAATTCTGACTGACTGAAAGGTCCGGGTAGAGAGAAAATCTCTGGGGCATATAGCCTGTTATGCTCCTTATCTCTCTTACGCTCTTTGATACGTTCAGGCCGGTTACTGAAAGTTCCCCGGAGTCAGGTGAAATGAGTGTGACAAGAGTCCTTATTGTCGTTGTTTTTCCGGCTCCGTCAGGACCTATTAAACCGAAGAGTTCGCCCTTTTCGACATCAAGGCTCAAATTTTTTACCGCTATGTTTTTACCGAATGATTTTGAAAAGTTTATAATGCTGATTACAGGCTGCATCATGTTTCCCGTTGTACGATTACAGATACAGGCATACCGATTTTTAATATTCCTTCCATATTCTGAACCGAAACTTTTGCGGAAAATACCAGGGAAGCCTTTGTTTCTTCGGTCATTATTGTTTTAGGAGTAAATTCGGATTTGTCGGAAATCCAGGTTACCTGCCCTTCGAGTGTTTTATCATCAATCCCGTCAATCTTAATCCGAACCTTCTGGCCAAGTTTTATAAAGGGAAAATTTTTTTCATCTATGTATATTTTTGTCCAAAGAGAAGTTATATCTGCAATATCGCAAACAGGGCTTCCTGTGGCAAGGAGTTCCCCGCTTTCAACATAACGGACAAGGACTGTCCCTGAAACCGGAGCTGTGATTGTTGATTCTTTAAGCTGCTTTTTTATAATCCTGGCGGCGGATTCAACCTGATTTTTCCTGCTTGTGACTGCGTCTATGGAGGATTTAATGTACCTGATCCGCTCGTCTGCCGCATCAAGCTGTGTTTTCAGATCATCCACACTTTGCTGCGATGTGGCTTTTGACTTAAGGAGAGCAAGGAACCGGTTATATTTTATACTTATATTTTCTCTTTCAATTTTTGCGCTTTCAAGCTGCGAAAGAGCGGCGCTGTGCTGATTGTTGATTTCCTCGATTGCAGAGCGGTTTTGATCGAGCTGATATCCGAGTTTTTCAGTTTCTACAGTTGCAAGCACCTGCCCTTCTTTAACTCCCATTCCCTCGTCGAAGTTGAGCTTCTTTATTATGCCACTTGCCTGTGAACTTACCCGTGTTGTATTTGTATCCATTATTCCTGAAAAGTTCATTTGAGTTTCCGTTTTTTTGGAACATGAGAAATGGCAAGAAGAAGGAAAATAAAGACAATTTTTTGCAACCGGACAAGAGATGCGGGAAAATTATTTTGGCTTTTCATATGTTTTTATTCCGGGTTCAGTTTTGATAAGTATTATAAAAGGACCAATCCAATCAGCTTTATTGATAATATACTATAGAATCAGCTTTTTAGTGTCAAGGAAGTTATTCTAAGCGTGCTTTTGTGTTGACTTTTCTGCTTCTTCCTGAAAAAAGAATGCGAGTCTTTTGTGCTTCCATTATATTTATTATCGCCCCGATCCTTATAATAAACGATAGGTATAAACTGACAGGATAAATGTTTTTGTTAGGAGTAACCGGACCATGGACATGAAGCGAGACTATTACGAGGATGTTAAATTATTTACTTCAGGCGTGGTTTTTTTCTGGTTTATGGTCCTTATGGTTTTTCTCGCCGCATATCCGTTTCTTGTAAAAAACTATTACGTTTACGTGGCAAATTACATTGCCATAAATATAATTGTAGTAATCGGCCTTAATATTCTTGTAGGTTATACTGGGCAGATATCTCTGGGGCACGCCGGATTTTTTGCCATAGGCGCCTATGGGACTCTTATTCTAATGACCAAGCTTAGCTTCCCTTTTCTTCTGGCGCTTCCCGTATCAGCACTTATTGCTTCTGTTTTCGGATTTCTCCTCGGACTTCCCGCCTTAAGACTCGAGGGCCCGTATCTTTCGATAGCAACGCTCGGGTTCGGCCTTACGATTACCCGTGTAATCGGGAAAATCGAATATTTTGGAGGAAGGCAGGGGCTTCATGCGCCTGAGCTTGTCATAGGCCCCTGGCATCTCAATACAGACCGGGATTTTTACTATCTTCTTATGGTTATTACGGTGCTGATAACCGTCGGTGCCCGCAATCTGATAAAGACCCGTGTAGGGCGGGCATTTGTTGCAATAAGGGATGCCGATATTGCGGCGGAGACGATGGGCGTCAATCTTGTATTTTACAAGACTCTTGCTTTTGCCGTAAGTGCATTTTACACCGGCATTGCGGGGGGGTTGTTTGCCTTTGTTCTGCGATTTATCGAACCTGAACTCTTTTCGCTGTTTATGTCCATAATGTTTCTCGCCATGGTTGTTGTAGGAGGGCTTGGATCAATAATGGGTTCCATCGCCGGGGCCTGCCTTCTCGGCTGGCTTGACTTGCAGTTAAGAAATATTCTGAGCCTTCCCTACATAGGATCATGGCTTGAGAGCCTTTCCAAAAGCTATTTTTCATTAACTGGCGTTTCTAATATCCAGTTCATTCTGTTCGGTTTAATAATGGTTCTCATAATGCTTTTTGAACCTCTGGGAATATTCGGATTCTGGATCAGGACCAAGAAATACTGGAAAACCTGGCCATTTTAAGTAAAAGAGGATTTCATGCTTGATTTTATTCAGATGGTTGCAAGCGGAATTGCGGTAGGAAGTTCTTATGCCCTGATGGGACTTGCGATGGTAATAATATATAAAACATCGGAAGTGCCGAATTTTGCCCAGGGCGAGATGGCGCTTATATCCGTTTTTTTTGCGTTCATGCTTCTTGATCATTATGGAGTGCCGGGCTATATAGCTTTCCCGGCAACACTCGCTTTTGCCGCTGTTCTCGGATTCATTCTTGAATTTACTGTTTTAAGAAGGGCAAAAAATCCGAATGTGCTTGGCATGATCGTCATAACAATCGGCCTTGAGATGATACTGCTGGGGCTTGTTTCCTGGAAGTTCGGCGCCGATCACAAAGATATGCCGTTTCCTATTTCACCCTATGAAAGTTTTGCGATGGGGAAAATATTCGTAAGCACTCTTGAGGTTCTGACCCTTTTTGTGGCTCTTGTTATGATGGTGACTCTTTTTCTTTTTTTCAGATTTTCAAAGCTTGGTATGGCCGTGAAAGCTACTCAACAGAACAGATCGGCTGCCCGGCTTATGGGAATCAGAACCAACCGTATAATGATGTTTACATGGGGTATGTCTTCCGTTGTCGGATGCGTTGCGGGACTGCTCCTTACTCCTGTTTCGATGGAGCCATTCATGATGTGGGATCCGATGTTAAAAGGTTTTGCCTCTGCTGTCCTGGGCGGGATGACGTCTCTTCCGGGGGCTGTTTTCGGAGCATATATGCTTGGTATTATCGAAAATCTGTTCGGAGGATATGTTTCAATTGAATTCAAGTCGGTTGTTGCTTTTGTTATAATTGTTCTTGTTTTATGTGTTAAACCGAGCGGGCTCTTTGCCCGGCATTATGTTAAAAAAGTTTGACAGCTTTGTAAAAAGTCATTCTGCTGTGTTGCGCTTCATCTTTCGTCATTGCAGCGTACCAATATGTACGCTTCATTCCTCAAGATTCGCGCGCCTTGCATAATGAGCTTTTTACTTTGCCGTCTGATTTTTGATTTTTTAAGAGTTTATCGAATATAGATTGATATATGCAAATAAATAAATCTAACCGCCCCATATGGCAGGACAACGACCCGGATACAGTCAAAATCATAGACCAGAGATTTCTCCCGCATCGGTTCAGCATAATTGACTTAAAGAGTGTTGATGACGTTATATATGCCATCAAAGAGATGTGCGTAAGGGGCGCTCCCCTCATAGGGGTGACCGCCGCATACGGCATTTATCTTGCCGCGCTTGGCCTTGCAAAAAACCCGTCCGGAAATGATTTCATAATCGGCGAATGCGGGAGACTTAAAGCCGCAAGACCGACGGCCGTAAATCTTGCGTGGGCGGCGGAAAGAGTTCTCAAAAAAGTTCTTTCCGCGGCAGGCATTCAAAATAAAATTGAGGCAGCCCGGAATGAAGCTGGTAAAATAGCAGAAGAAGAAGTCGACAATTGCAGAAATATCGGGACATACGGCCTTGAAATAATCGAAGAGATAAGCAGGCGCAAAGCGGGCAAAACGGTAAACATTCTGACCCACTGCAACGCCGGATGGCTTGCATGCATAGAATACGGAACAGCAACCGCACCGATTTACGCGGCTTATGAAAAAGGTCTGGACATTCACGTCTGGGTTGACGAGACAAGGCCTCTTAATCAAGGCGCAAGGCTTACGGCCTGGGAACTGGGTCAGCATGGCGTGAAACACACGGTAATAACCGATAATGCCGGCGGGCACCTGATGCAGCACGGCATGGTCGATCTGGTGATAGTCGGTACCGACAGAACGACTTCAACCGGGGATGTTGCAAACAAAATAGGAACTTATCTCAAGGCTCTTTCCGCAAAAGATAATGACATTCCATTCTACGTGGCCCTTCCATCCAGCACGTTCGACTGGAATCTATCTGATGGAGTAAAAGAGATACCGATCGAGACGCGCAATCCGGATGAAGTCAGATATGTGCAGGGACTGGATAAAGACGTCATCCGAAGCGTTCTCATTCCTCCCGCCGACAGTCCTGCCGCAAACTTTGCATTCGATGTCACCCCTGCCCGGCTTGTCACGGGTTATATAACCGAGCGGGGAATCTGCGACGCCGCAGGCATAAAAAAGCTTTTTCCCGAAAAAATATAAAATAAGAATTATCTCCAAATAAGTTGGTGATCCTATGAGGGTTCCAGGATTCAAGGATTCAAGGGTTCAAGTGAAAAAAATATTCGTCTCATCGGAAGATATGCTTTTGGCGCTGAACAGCGAGAAAGCAGTTCGAGAATGATGACACAAACACATTCAAATCT
>JAHJQU010000061.1 GCA_018819005.1 Pseudomonadota bacterium
AAAAATCGTCATGGGAGAATGCGGCCACGCCTTCAGATCGGTTTATGACGTGGGCAACAGGGCACTGGGATGGAAGATGCCTCCCATACCCGTGGTGCACGCTATCGAATTCTTCTATGAATTGATAAGAGACGGAAAAATAAAAATTGCAAAAAAATATGAAAAGCCTGTTACATTCCATGACCCTTGCAACACGGTTCGGGGGAGAGGACTCCATGAAATGGGACGATTTGTTACAAATGCAACCTGTGAGACATTGATTGAAATGCACCCGAACCGGGAACACAACTACTGCTGCAGCGCCGGAGGAGGGGTTATCAACTGCGGCCCGCCGTACAAGAAGACGCGGGTCGACGGCAACAGAATTAAAGCCGAACAGCTTTTTGCGGCAAAGGCAAGAGGAGCAAAAACGATCATTGCTCCATGCCATAACTGCCACGGAGGGCTTGAAGATATTGTTCATCACTACGGGCTTGATATGGACATAAAATTCCTTGGCGATATAATTTATGAAACAATGGAAAAACCAGAATAAACTTTTACCGGATATATTCATGAGATCTTTGTCCTTGTAACTCACAAGGGGGGTTTTATATGAAAAAAAAAATATGGACTCTAAATTCGATTGCAGTAATGGTAGTTGCTATAGTTGTCGTGACCGCCTATTCTCAGGAAAATGTCAAATCCGTTCAGGACAGCGCTTTCAAAACGAACATGAGGCCCGGTGCAGTTTTTTTACATGACGAACATAACGGCAAAGCGGAAATCGACGATTGCGGAACCTGTCATCATGTATATAAGGACGGCGTGAAGATCGAAGATGAAACATCCGAAGATATGGAATGCTCCGAATGCCACAGGATAAACGGAAACACTGTAACTCTCGTTGCAAAATACCATCTCCGGTGCAAGGGATGCCACGAGGAGAAAAAAGCAGGTCCTGTTATGTGCAGTGATTGCCACGTAAAGTGATTTTATGCGTTTTATTTAATTATGCCGAACCCGTAAAAAGTTATATGCTTAATATAAAAAAGCGAGGTGTGCCATGGCAAAAAAGATTCTTGTCATTGATGATGATCCGATTATCGTGAAGTATCTTGTAAGCCTTCTTAACGACAATGGCTATGAAACCTGTACGGCTTCTGATGGAGTGGAAGGGCACGAAGTCTTAAAAAAAGAAAAGCCCGACCTTATCACTCTCGATCTTCAGATGGCTGAAGAATGGGGCACAAATTTTTACCGGAAAATATCAAAGAACAAGGAATTCAAGGATATTCCGGTTATAGTTATCAGCGGAATGGCAGGCCGGCACCTTTCAATAAAAAACGCCGTCGCTTATCTTCCCAAACCGTTTGATCCCGATAAACTGCTTGGGATACTTAAAAGCACAATCGGATAGACCGGACTAAAAATGGGCAAAAAAATACTCCTTGTGGATGATGAGGAAGGAATCAGAAAGGTTCTAGGTATATCCTTGTCCGATATGGGTTACGATGTAGTGACCGCCGAAAACGGCGAAGAAGCCCTTTCTCTTTTCAAAAAAATCTCCCCGTCGATAGTTTTAACAGACATCAAAATGCCGGGCATGGACGGCGTAACCCTCCTTCGCGCAATTAAAGAAGAAAGCCCCGATACTGAAGTAATCATGATCACCGGCCATGGCGACATGGATCTCGCCATTAAAAGCCTGAAATATGAAGCAACCGATTTTGTCGTAAAGCCTATAAACGATGATGTCCTTGAAATAGCGCTGAAAAGAGCTCACGAAAAGATCGACATGCGGCAGCAGATCAGGGACTATACAGAAAACCTTGAAACTATGGTGAAGGAGCAGTCTGCAAGGCTTATTGAAGTCGAAAGACTTGCGGCTGTCGGCCAGGCAATTGAAGGGCTTTCTTCGGCAATCTGGAATTTTGCAGGAGGATATGAAGGCGGAATTCAATATTTCAATGAAATGCCATGCCTTGTCGCCATACACAACAGCGATCTCAAAATCGTCGCAACAAACCAGCTTTACAGGGAAAGGCTCGGAGACAGGGTTGGCGGGGATAGTTGTGAAATGTTCGGCAAAAAAACATCGGGCCGCTCAGAATGTTCTGTTGAAAAAACATTCAGAACCGGAAAGGGACAACGAAGCCAGGAAAAAATTAAATATCTTTCCGGCGAAGAAGTCCCGGTTATAGTGCATACCGCTCCGATCCGCAGCAAGGATAATAAGGTTGAACTTGTGCTTGAAATATCTGCAGATGCTACGGAAGTCAAGCGCTTAAGAGAAGAGCTTAAAACAACAAGACAGAGGCACAAGCAGCTTTTTGATGAGGCCCCATGCTACATTACGGTCCAGGATAAAAATTTTAATGTTACGGCTGCCAACAGGTGGTTCAAGGAAGATTTCGGTGACGACACCGGCTTGAAATGTTTTGAAATTTATAAGCAGCGTCAGACCACTTGTCCCAACTGTCCCGTTGAAAAAACATTTAAAGACGGCGAATCCCACCAGGCTGAAATGGTTGTAACATCCAAAACAGGCGAACAGATTAATGTTCTTATCTGGACTGCTCCAATAAAAAATGCAGCAGGCAAAATTACCCAGGTTATGGAGATGTCGACCAATATAACTCAGATACGAAAACTTGAGGATCATCTCTCTTCTTTAGGACTTCTTATAGGCTCAATTTCACACGGCATAAAAGGCCTGCTAACAGGCCTTGACGGTGGAATGTACCTTGTTGAATCAGGCTTTTCCAAAGAAAACCATGAGCAGGTCAAAGAAGGCTGGGATATAATTAAGCTTATGGCAGCCCGCATAAGGGGAATGGTTCTTGATATTCTTTATTACGCAAAACACAGAGACCTCAAGTGGGAAAAAGTTGATGTTTTAAGTTTTGCCGAAGATGTCGCACTGACAATAGAACCCAAGATACGGACTCATAATATTGAGTTTATAAGAGAGTTCGACCATTCAACGGGAGGGTTCGAAGTAGATCCCGGCATTGTCCGCTCAGCTATAATTAATATTCTTGAAAACGCAATTGATGCCTGCATAGAAGACAAATCGGAAAAACATCATAAAATCACATTCGGTGTTAAACAGGTTGAAAA
>JAHJQU010000403.1 GCA_018819005.1 Pseudomonadota bacterium
TGAATCTCTCTTTTCTTCCAGACAATCATTTTTGCGTCTTCGTGGTAAACTGCGTCGGGAAACCTTGAAAGCACCGATTCCGATTTCTCCTTATCCGCTCGTGTAACGAGAATTATTTCTTCCTGGGCAGCCATCTTTTCCATTATCCCGACAATCTGTCCGGCTGTTTTCCCTTCACCAAATATGACTTCCGGAAATCCTTTTCGTATGGCGCGATGGTGATCTATGTGGGCATAATCTATATCCTCGATATGCATATGCTTAAGTGATTTTACCGCATCTTCAACTGAAGTGCTGCCAGCAGAAACACTTTCAAGAATTTTTTCAAGGTATCCTTTATCCATATTATTTAAGATCCTGCTCAACTATTTTTCCGGGCTGGGAAGACGCTCCTTTTGAAACAGCAGGCTGTCCCGTGTTCTCCGTTTTCGGCTGCGGTGACGCCGGCAGCGTCATTTTTATCGTCTTCTTTTCAATCTCACCGATCTGTCTTCTGATCGAATCTATTTTATCTTCAACGTCTCCCGCCAGCCGGTTTAATTCATTCTGATAATGTTTCTGTTCATTCCTCATATAAGCGTCCATATCTTTTTTATCCGCCTTGGACGCAGATATTCCTGCAATATTGGAATGCAGCTTTGCAAGATCGTTTTCGATTCTACCGATACTTTTTGTAATCTCTGTAATTTTCTGGGATAAACCGACTTCAATGGCTTTGACTTTATTTGAAATTGCTGAGAGATCGTTTCTTACCGCAGAAACCTGCCTGTTTATTTCCTCAATGGAATTTGCCACCTCTGTTTTTTCCGCTTTCGTTTCCTTCATAGCCTTCGCCGAGTTATGAAATTCGGTTTTAAGGGCCGCTGTTTTCTTTTCGAATGATGCCTCAAGTTTTGAATACTGAGAAGAAAGTTCAGCGGTTTTTTTATCGATATTTTTAGACAGATTGTTGACCTCCATGGATCCCGAGTCATGAACGCCTACGATTTTATTTTTGATGTCAAGATAGGAGACAACAAACAGGATGGCTATGATGCAGGGAATCAGGATTGAAATAATTGTGACCCTTTGATTTAATTTTTCAAACCGAAGATCTTTTTTTGCTTCCTGAAAATAATGCTCAGGACGTTCCTTATCAATACTGATTTTGAATTCGGGAGTCTCTTTTTTTTCCATATTCTTTAATCTATTCCCATTCAATGGTAGCCGGCGGTTTAGAGCTTATATCATAAACAACCCTGTTTACACCGGCTACTTCATTAATAATTCTGTTCGATATTTTTCCAAGCAGCGAATGAGGCAGTTTCGCCCAGTCGGCGGTCATCGCATCTTTGCTCGTAACCGCTCTTATCGCGACAATATTTTCATAGGTGCGCTGATCGCCCATGATTCCGACGCTTTTTAAAGGGAGCAGAATCGAAAAAGATTGCCACAATTTCCTGTAGAGGCCAGCAATTTTAATCTCTGAAACCAGAATATCGTCAACCTCCCGGAGAATAGAAAGCCTTTGTTTTGTAATTTCTCCGATTACTCTTATTGACAGGCCGGGGCCGGGAAAAGGCTGTCTCCATATCATCTCGTCATGCAGCCCGATTGCTTTGCCGAGGCGGCGAGCCTCATCCTTGAAAAGGTATTTTAAAGGTTCGACCAATTTCAGTTTCATCTTTTTGGGAAGACCGCCTACATTATGATGAGATTTTATAACGGCTGTTGGGCCGCCGAATGCCGATCTCGATTCAATGACATCAGGATAAAGTGTGCCTTGTGCCAGAAATTCGGCGCCTTTTATCTTTTTCGCTTCAGCTTCAAAAACATCCATGAATATTTTTCCGATTATCTTGCGCTTCTTCTCGGGATCGGTTACTCCAGCAAGCTCTTTTAAAAACCTGTTTCCGGCATCGACGAACCTGATATTAATATCGAGATTTCGGGGCAGGGTCTTTTTCAGCTTTTCCATTTCGTTTTTCCTGAGCAAGCCGTTGTCAACAAAAATACAGGTAAGATGCCTTCCTATGGCTTTATGAATAAGCATTGCGGTCACAGATGAATCAACCCCTCCGCTCAATCCGAGTATCACCTTTTTATCTCCAACCGTTCCCCTGATTTCATTTATGGCTTTTTGCGCAAATGATTTCATCGTCCATGAGTGAGTGCATCCGCATATGTCAAAAAGAAAATTCTTCAGCATTTTCTTTCCCATCGGAGTATGCTCTACTTCGGGATGAAACTGTAGTCCGTAAAGTTTTTTGCTGTCATGGACTATGGCGGCTATCTCGGTATTTTCCGTTGAAGCCAAAACAGTAAAGCCTTCCGGCAATTTTTTTATGGAATCTCCGTGGCTCATCCAGCATTTTGTTGATCTGCCGGTATCTTTGAGAACACCTTCCTGCCTTTTTGTACGAAGCTCAGCAAAACCGTATTCCCGTTTTCCGGCTCTTTCAACGCTGCCGCCGAGCGAATGCACCATGAATTGCATTCCGTAGCATATTCCGAGGATCGGAATTCCTATATTGAATATCTCCGTATCTATTTTCGGGCTGTTTTTTTCATAAATGCTTGACGGTCCTCCGGACAGTATTATCCCTTCGGGTTTAAGATTTTTTATTTCACTGATATGAATTGACGGTGGTTCGATAATGCAATAAACACGGTTTTCACGCACCCGTCTTGCTATAAGCTGATTGTACTGGGATCCGAAATCGATTATCAGTATCATGTAAATCCTTTTATCGTAACAAGAATATCCCGTCACTCCCGTGAAAACGGGAGTCCGGAGTTGTATGAAAATACTATATAGCGCTGGTGCTTCACTACGTACCCCGCTTCGCGGGAATGAAAATTGAAGATCTTACAAAGTGTCTTGCTTGCCTGAGGTTAAAGAATATGTTAGACATGGCATAAAATGTCAACTCAATTTTACGGCTTTGTAAAAAGTCATCCTGCTGTGTTGCGCTTCACCCCCGCCCTGCTGAATTCTCGCTGTGCGAGACGGCAAGGGGCCGATTCAACAGGGTGAATCATTGCAGCGTACGAAAAGTACGTTTCATTTCTCAAGATTTGTGCGCCTTGCATAATGTCCGCCTCAGGCGGATTACTTTGCCGTATAAATTTCGATTTCATACAAGCCCACTAATTTGGCGGCAATATTTTATATATATGATAATCCAGATTTATGAAATCCAGACACCTTATGAAGCGGAAGCAATCATAGAAGCCGGAGTCGATCATATCGGGAGCGTGCTGACGCCGGAAGGAACTTTGAAACGGCCGCTGCTTAA
>JAHJQU010000404.1 GCA_018819005.1 Pseudomonadota bacterium
GCCAGGGCTGCCATGGCATAAAGCAGAATGAGAAAAACTGCGCGGGCTGCCATGTATTCATGGGAAAGACTCGCAAGAAAGACGATGATTCATGCCTTAAGTGCCACTCAACACCAGTCCCTGAAAAGGGGAAGGTATTGAACCAGGATGAGGAAAAGACATTAGCAGTCGCCATGCTCCAGGCAAGAAAACCTGTTACAGGCACTTACAAAGAAGAAGATATTCCCGAAAAAGTTTCAATAAAAAATCATGCAAACAAATACGAGGCGGCTGAATTCCCGCATCGCAAGGTTGTTAATACCCTTGTAAAAAACATCAAAGACAACAAGCTTGCAGGATATTTCCACAACCAGGAAGGAACGATTTGCCAGGGTTGCCATCACAACAGTCCTGTTGCCAAGAAACCGCCCCGCTGTGATAGCTGCCACGGAAAGCCCTTTGATCCGGAAAATCCCTTAAGACCCGGAATAATGGGCGCATATCACCAGCAGTGCATGGGATGTCACAAAGAGATGGGTATTGCAAAACCGGTTGGGTGTACCGAATGCCACAAGGAGAAAAAAAATAATTAGAGACCTTTGAAGAACGTACAATTTTGCTCAAGTTCAAGGAAGGCGATAATTTTAACCGCAGGAATACATTGAAGTATTTCGAGGATTGAAATTTGAGCCTGACGATGAAATCGGTCAAAAGGGGACATTATGCAAAGGTCTCGATTCGGATGTAATCTGAGGTGCTTAACATGTCCATATCACGAAGGAAATTTCTGGGCTGGATCGGCGCGGCGGGCGCAGGTTCGGCTATTGGCAGTACCGCTCTTGCCGGCGGCAATAAGCATTTTACAGGCTATCCCGGAAGCTATGCGGTATTGCATGACACTGTTTTATGTGTCGGGTGCAGGCTTTGTGAAGCGAGCTGTAACAAGGTAAATGAGCTTCCTGCACCGGATAAGCCTTTTACGGATCTTGAAGTTTTAAACAAAAAACGGAGAACCACGGCAAAGACCTATACCGTTGTCAACAAGTATGAATCTGCCGGGAAAAAAGGGCCTCTCTTCCGTAAAATTCAATGCAACCACTGCCTTGAGCCTGCATGCGCATCTGCCTGTTTTGTCAGGGCTTTTTCGAAAACTGCCGTTGGCGCCGTCACCTATGATTCTACCGTATGCGTCGGATGCCGCTATTGCATGGTAGCCTGTCCTTTCGAGATTCCGGCCTATGAATATGATGAACCCCTCACCCCCCGTGTTATGAAATGCACCATGTGCTACCCCAGAATAACAAAAGGCCAGCTTCCGGGATGCGTTGAGGCATGTCCGAAGGAAGCTTTAACCTATGGAAAAAGAGAGGATCTCCTCAAGATCGCCCGCGCCCGGATACGAAAATACCCTGACAGGTATGTAGACCATGTATACGGCGAATCCGAAATGGGCGGGACAAGCTGGTTGTACCTTTCGGGCGTACCTTTTTCGGAGATAGGTATGCGGGAAGATCTCGGGATTACACCCGCACCGGATCTTACGTCAGGCGCCCTTGCTGTTGTTCCGATGGTCGTCGGTCTCTGGCCCGTGCTTCTTACCGGAATTTATGCCATATCAAAACGCAAAGAAAAAATTGCTGAGCAGGAGCTTAATGAGGCTGTAAAGCATGCTGCCAATGAGGTAAAAGAAAAGGCTGAGGCAAAGCTTGCAGAAGCTCTGGCAAAAGCGCATACAGAAAAAGATGCGGCTGTTGAAAAAGCAGTTAAAAAAGCTCTTGAAGAAGCTGCCAAGTCTCAAGCCAAGGAGGATTCCTGATGAGCGATAAAGCTACAACTGCCGACAAGACATTGTTTACTCCGTTTAATGTTGTTGCCGGATTTATTATCATCATTGGAACTGTTATCACGATTTTGAGGTTTACAGGCGGATTGGCTGCCGTAACCAATCTTTCTGATAATAATCCATGGGGTTTGTGGATCGGCTTTGACCTGCTTGTAGGTGTTGCTCTTGCTGCGGGAGGATTTGTCACTTCAGCGGCAGTCTACCTGTTTGGAATGAAAAAATACCATTCAGCGGTAAGGCCAGCGGTTCTGACAGGGTTTCTCGGTTATGCCCTGGTCGTATTTGCCCTTCATTACGATGTAGGCAGGCCCTGGCGACTTCCCTACCCTTTTATCATGCAGTCCGGAACAACATCTCTTCTGTTTGAAGTAGGCGCATGCGTTGCGCTCTACCTGACAGTTCTGTTTCTCGAATTTATGCCGGCCCCCCTGGAATGGCTGGGCTTGAAAAGGATCAGAGAGCTTGCCGTAAAGTTGACCCTTGTCCTGACCATATTCGGTGTTGTGCTCTCAACATTGCACCAGTCATCCCTTGGTGCTCTTTTCCTTATAGTGCCTTCGAAGCTTCATCCCCTGTGGTATTCCCCTTATCTGCCTGTTTATTTTTTTATTTCAAGCATTATTGCCGGGCTTTCCATGGTAATTTTTGAAAGCACTCTTTCCCACCATTATTTTGTGGATAAAATGGATGGAACCCACTTAAGCGAAAACGAAGGGGTTACGCTTGGTTTCGCAAAAGCCGCATCATTTGTTCTTGCAGGCTATTTTATAATAAAGATTATCGGAATATCTTTTGCTGACAACTGGTATCTTCTCGGAACTTCATATGGGATCTGGTTTCTTGTTGAAATACTTGGGTTTGTTGCGCTCCCGTCTTTCCTGTATGCGGTCGGAGTCCGGGACAAAAACCTGAAGCTCATTAAATGGACATCTTTACTGGCCGTTCTCGGTATAATATTAAACCGGCTTAACGTGAGCCTTATAGCATTCAACTGGCATCTTCCTTCCAGCGAAAGATATTTTCCGCACTGGATGGAAATAGCGATTTCTGTTTTTATTGTAACAATCGGCATAGTTGTTTTCAGGTTTATTGTAACAAGAATGCCCATTTTTTACGAGCATCCGGAATACAAAGATAATCACTGAAAGACCTTTGAAGGAGGCGTTCTTTTATGGGAGAAACATTTTACACCCTTCAGGATTTTTATACGCATACCGAAGGCGTTACCTATATATTAATAGTGGTTGCCCTTATTGGGATAGCTCTTTTCTGGAATTTTCTTTCCCAAAAGGATGATGAGAAAAAGATGTAGGGACCCGATGAATACAATAACAATCACCAATGACGGTTCTGTTATTTGTAACGGGAAGAAGGCGGAAAATGAAATTCTGCTTTATCTGAGCTACAAGGTCGAACTTGAAGAAGATTACACTCTCGGAAGCTATTTCAGGATGATACAGCAATATCCTGTGCTTGAAAAACTCAATCCTTTCTTTTCATCATTAATGCAGCAGTACCATGCAAGTCCTGAAACCGATTCCTCCTCAGGACCAATTGATTTTCTGGAGCTTTCAAAAACAGTTGAGATGATCGGCTATCCCGGCAGCCCTCGCCTCGAAGTTTATAACGCTTTTCGCGGAATCACAGGGAAGGAAATTGTCGAGATAAAATTTTTTCAGATTCAAACTCTTCTCAATATACCGGTTAAGCTCGGAAATTTAAAACATGTTATTTTCGGAGATAAAGTGGATGTTTTTGAGTTTGATACTTTTTATAATTTCTTTGAATTTATTGACGGAATTGTATGGGAGCTCAGCTTTCACGGCGCTCCGGCAAAGTGCGAAATAAGGAGGTAATATATGTTTGATAAAATTCTTTTTGCGACCACTGCTTCTCCCACCTGCGATGCCGCAGCCAATGTCGCCTTTGACTTGGCAGGAAAGTACAATTCAAAATTTTCAGTCTTTCACGTTCTGGGATTGCCCACGAGAGGTTTCGGCCACATGGTTCAGGATATTAGAACCGGTGAACAGGAAAGCAGCTATGATAAGGATTACATCGAATGGGTTAAGGAAGAAATGAAAAATACCTATGCCGAGCAGATAAAGAAAGTTAAAAACTGCGTCTTAGAGACGGTTGCAGGTGTCCCTCACACTGAAATATTGCGCAAGGCACGAAAGGATGATGTGGACCTTATAGTCATGGGGGCACATACAAGAGAGGAGGAGATCGGCGCAACACGTTACAGGAGCGTTGTTGGAAGTACGATGCAGAAAGTCGCAAAAAGCGCTAAATGCCCTGTTCTTATCGTAAGCAGGCCTTGCAACACCTGCTACTGGTATTTTTCAAATATCATTTTTGGAACCGATTTTTCCAGGGCTTCAAATTCCGCCTTCATGTTTGCATACAATAACGCAAAAGAGATCGGATGCAGGCTCCACATTTTCCACGCCCTTGATATCAGCTCGATAACAGCAGGAAAGGTAGAGGATCAGCAGATAATTGAAGAGAGAATCAAGGAGGCACGCCGGAAGATGGAAGAGATGTATATATCCAAAATGAAAGACTTTGATAATTATTCAGTCGAAATATGGGAAGGCATACCCTATGTCGAAATACTGAAATTCGCTCGTGAAAAGAGCGGTGATCTTATTGTCATGGCGCACCATACAAGGGAGATTGATCCGGAAGAGGCTCTCCTTGGAAGCACAGTTGAACAGGTTGTTTTGCGTGCCGCCTGCCCGGTCGCCAGCGTGAACCGCCCCGACAAAGTGGAAATGGAGTGAAGCCCAATTCAGCTAAACGGTCTGATTCAGATTTTTTACGAAGGTTTCATGAGATGGGGAAAAAGAAGATTCTGATAGTAGACGATGAAATGGACATGAGAATCTTCATATCCACAATTTTTGAAACAAGCGGATATAATGCAGTAGCAACAAGGGATGGCAAGGATGGAATCCGGAAGGCCAGGGATATTTTGCCCGATCTCATCATCCTCGATGTTATGATGCCCGGAGAAGGCGGGGTACAGATGTACCGCCAGCTAAAAACAGATAAAACCCTCAGGAATATTCCGGTAATAATGCTTTCTGCAGTCGCAAAGAAGACTTTCATCCATTACCTGAAAATGCTCAACATTCAGCTCGACAATTCAATCCCCTATCCCGATGCTTATATGGAAAAGCCGCCAGAGGCTGAAAAATTGCTGGAAATAACCGGAAAGCTTATTCTGCAGAAATAAGATTGATTTCTGTTATATATCTTCTCAAGCGTCGCGCATTTATAAGCGCTTTTTATTGTGGTTTTCTGAAAAAGCGACTACGCATAGCCATTAATAAGGAGAAGGCGTAATGAACAGCACCAAAAACTGGGACTGGGATGA
>JAHJQU010000405.1 GCA_018819005.1 Pseudomonadota bacterium
TGAGCTGATAGTCGAGGACATTATATCCCGACAATGCGAGGTCATTCCGGGAAAAGAAAGGGCTTTTTATGGCGGCGCTCAGCTCATTATATTTCATAAACTGATCATAAATAATAATTTAATGAAATGTCAAGCAGAAAGTTGGGCACGGACCTTCCAACCCCTTGAAACCATTTCCCCACAAAGCGCCCTTCCGACAAAACCGTCTTCTCCGGTGATGAGAACACAAGGCAATCAGATACTCCCCTTTTATACTGTCTCAAGCCATTGACATAAAGGTATCAACCGCACCTGGCGTTCGGCATCCTGCCATTTGATCGTCTCTGTCCGGTTGATGCGGTCATTGAGCAGCAGCAGTTCATCACAATGCAATTCCTGTGAGGCTTTTATCAGCGCCCGCATTTCCCTCTTGAGGGTCTTCGGGTTCGAAATATCGGTACAAACCTGAATCAATTGCGAAATATGCAAACCTTCTTTAACAACAAAATCGACTTCTTCGTTTTGCGTACCTTTCCAGTAAAACAATGAAATCCGGCCGGCAATTTCCTTTTTCTTGAGCGCAACGGCAACGAGGTTTTCATAGAGCGCTCCTCTATCCGGACTGAAACGAAACCCTGCCGATATAGCCATTCCGTTATCAGTGCAATAAATTTTCTTATTGTAACCCGCTTGATCTTTCAGCTTGAATGAGAAGCGCGGATGCGAAAAAACCAGGCAGGCTTCCTGAAGATAGCGGATATATTTTTCAACGGTATGAACGCTGCGGCACTTTGTCACACCGGACAAGATGTTGAATGAATACTCCCGCGCAATGTTTGACATCAGATACAGGGCCAGGTCTTCAATTCCCTGGACAGACCTGATCTTGTAACGTTTTACGATATCCTTGTACAATGTGGATTGCAAAAGGGTGCGCAGGTAATCGCGCCGATCGATATTCTTGAGCAGTGGTTCCGGATAGCCACCTTGCTCCGCGTACGTATCTAGAGCATCCTTTTTTTCGACCTCCGTCCGCTGATCGCCTGATGTCGACAGATACTCTCCGAATGAAAAAGGAAACAAAACAGCAACGGCATGACGACCCGTGAGATGAGTGGCCAGCTCAGAACTGAGAAGATTGGCATTGCTCCCGGTAATCAAAAGCCGGAAGCCCTGCCTCTGCAGGCGATTGGCAAACATTTCCCAGCGGGGAAGATTCTGGATTTCGTCAAGAAGCAGATAACGCGGATTGTTGTAAACCGCATTCACGGCACTGATGATTTCGTCGTTGTCTCCGACGGCGGTCAACCGTTCATCATCGAAATTAACATAGCCGTAAGAGCCGGCCTGCTGAAGCAGATGAACGGCATAAAACGATTTCCCGGCTCGCCGCGGACCGATAATAACCTTGATCAGGTCGTTTTCAAGGTCCCAGGGAAGCGGTATTTCCCGTTCGACATACTTTTCCTGAAGCCGATTTTCCAGCTCTCTTTTTTGGACAAGGACTATATCTCTTAACATTATCCACCTATGATGCACAAATTATCTAATTTTTATGCATCATAAATAAATTATAACGCGCTGTCAACATAAACAGGTTTCCCTACGGCTCTCTGATCCTGGCCCCCTTTCTCCCACCTAAGCCGTTCTAAATCATCATTTCCTCACAAAGCGCTTTTCCTATTTCACAAATTCCCTTGACAGAGTAGCTTGAGGTCTCTATACTACGGTAAAAAAGTAAAGGAGTAAGATTATGCGTATCAGCAGCAAACGACAGATCGCCATTCCCAATCGCATTATGGTTGCATTGAACCTGCAGCCCGGCGATGAAATAGATATTAAAATCGAAAATGGGATCGCCCATTTGGTGCCCGTGGCTACGATCAAAGTTCCCCGGGATCAGGCATGGTTCTGGACGAAGGAATGGCAGGCAAAGGAGCGAGAGGCAGACGCTGACATTGCCGCCGGTAAATTCCGTGATTTTGAAAGCCTGGAGGCCCTCATGAAGGATCTGCAAAGTGATCATTAGACGCTCAAACGCTTTTCTCAGGGATTACCGGAAACTGCCCACCGAGGTCAGGGATCGTGTTGATAAGCAGTTGCATCTGCTTTTCGAGGATTTCCGCCATCCCTCTTTGAGGCTGAAGAAACTGGGAGGAACGGATATATTCGAGATTCGCATCACCAAAGGGTACCGGCTAACTTTGCGCTTTGATAAAGAAATCGTTGAGTTACGCCGAGTCGGAACGCACGATATTTTAAGGGATGAAGGATGATTATCCATTTACCTGATCTATCGCCTGAATTCACTTTATGCCTGGTTCGTTTTTAATTTTCTTCTTCCGGCTTCTGTCTCAAACATAACACTCAAAACAGCCCTTATTTTCTCTATGCACGCCCCGCACGGATGTCCCAAGTCGTCTCCATAAATCCGCCGATCCTTTTGGCGGATGCTTTTTCCCCTTTGCATTATTCACTCTTCACTGTTCACTATCGATTATTCACTTATTCCATACATTACGATTAACGTAGTCGGTGTAACTCATTATTATCCAGAGCACTTTTTTTGACAATTATCGATGTCATAATCTGGTGCCGTACGAACGACTGCATCCACGCCTTGCATCGCCAATCAAAACTTCTACGCTTTGTGGGAACACAGCCTCGGAAGGAGTATCGACCGAGTGTGAACTGAAAAAATTAGCATCCAGCTCACCTATCGCCCATCACCCCTAACCTGTCTTTTTATACCACTCCGCCGTTTGTCCGCCTTAAAATCTCCGATTACCTTCTCTCGAAAAAATACAGAAATATCTTTCTGCCTTTATACATATAGTCCATATCCAATTAGGACAATACATAAGGCATTTTCATATACAGATTCCAGAAATCCATCACCAATCTCATTATAAATTTCATAAAAACTTCTGATAATAATATCTGTTATTTCTTTGTATTTAAACCTATCTGCGTTCATCTGTGTAAATCTGTAGCTGAATAGTTGCAAAGCAAATCTGATGGCAGGGAAATTGTCTTATATCCTCATTTACTGCTTATTTTATCGGCAACTTCAGGTGATGAAAAGACGTAGGAAATATTTTTGCTGCCTTTAAATTCCTTTAGTTTTTTTAGATATTTAAACTTAGGGACTTCATTTTTTGCAGAAATTCTTAGTAGTACCAAGTCAAATTTATTCTGAATTACAGCTTGTTCCAGCCCATTATAACTACCTGCCTTGTCATTTAAACTGTAAAATCCATCACTATTAGTTCTGGAGAAAGTATCTTTAAATATAAACTCCCTTCTTCCTGCATAAAATAGAAATCTTTTATCTGTGGCAATTATTCTTAGCTTATTATCCTTTGTGTTATTTGCTATCCATTTGGAAGCTACCATTAAACTATTGTCCTGTTTCCATTCCTGCTCAAAGCACTGATACAAAGGCAAAATAAAAAAAAGAATAAAAATGGTTGCAAATACCTTTTTGGATAATTTCCCGGACAAGTACTCAAAAAACCTATGCATACCTGCTCCAACCCATGGATATATTAATAATACCGGAACTGAAATATATCTACTTGTTAAAAAATCCATCCTTATTAAAAAGTAATAATCCATAAGAATGAATGCCCAAAAAACACTTAATACAAAAACACGATTTTTTCTTATTGAATCCTTAAAACTAAAA
>JAHJQU010000406.1 GCA_018819005.1 Pseudomonadota bacterium
ATTGTGAGCATCTGCTGCTCTCCGCCGCTCAGCAGGCCGCCTTTTCGTGATTTAAGATCTTTCAGGGGAGGGAAAAACTCGTAAACTCTATCCCTGTTCCACCTCGCCCCTTTCTTTGTTCTGTTTTCCGCTATCTCAAGATTTTCGTCCACCGTGAGATCGGCGAAAACCCGCCTGTCGTCAGGAACATATCCCATCCCTTTCCGGGCAAGTATATAAGGCTTAGCGCACGTGACAATCTCTCCCTTGAACCGCACAATTCCTTTTGAAGGGGGAACAAGACCCATTATGCTTTTCATGGTCGTGCTTTTCCCGGCTCCGTTTCTTCCAAGCAGGCAGACAATTTCGCCTTTAGAGACGGCCAGAGAAACCCCGAACAGAATATGGCTCAAGCCGTAAAAGGTATCTATATCTTCAACTTCAAGAATCGTATCAGGTCCCTTCATCAGACCCTCCCAGGTATGCTTCCTGCACCTGACTGTCATTTCTCACAGCATCAGGCTCCCCCTGTATAATCGTCCTCCCGTGCTGCATAACCATAATCCTGTTTGCAACCGAAAAAACAAGCTCCATGTCATGCTCACAGAAAAGTATTGTGATTCCCCGGTCGCGGGACAGAAGTTTCATTAGTTCAAGCGTATTCCGCGTCTCTTCCGGCGACATCCCGGCAGTCGGCTCGTCCAGGATTAAGAGTTCCGGTCTGTTACCGAGCGCAACGGCCATCTCAAGCACTTTCTGGTCGCCGTGAGAAAGTGATCCGCTGATCCTGCCGGCTTTTCCGAAAAGACCGACGCTTTTCAGAATATCTTCGGTTTCGGAAACCGCGATATCTTTTGCTCTGGAAAAAAGATTGAATGTGCTTTTATTATAAGACATCACGGCAACCCTGACATTTTCAAAAACGGTCAGCCTTGAAAATATATTTACAATCTGGAACGACCTGCTTATGCCTCTCCGACAAATCTCATGAGGGGGCATGCCGACCAGATTTTCGTCTTTAAATATAATCCTGCCGCTGTCAGCTTCAAGCTGTCCCGTAATAAGATTAAAGAGGGTCGTTTTGCCTGCTCCGTTCGGTCCGATAACTGCGACTACTTCGCCCTTTTCAACTCTAAGCTGCGCATCGCTTACCGCAACAAAACCGTCAAAGGCTTTTTGGAGATTCTCCACCAGCAGCATCATTTCTCCTCCTGGACCGGTTTCATGCCGCTTCTGTTAAACTTTTCCAGAAAATATCCGAGAACGCCCTGGGGCAGGAAGAGAATCAACAACATGAGGACAACTCCTAGGATAATAGTCCAGTATTCGGTATATATTCCGACAAATGTTCTGAGCAGCACAATTATCGCGGCTCCAAGCATCGGACCTAAAAAAGTGAACCAGCCTCCGAGCAGACACATGATTATTATTTCAAGCGACAGCGTCCAGAACATCAATTCAGGAAACACGCTCCCCTCAATAACCACAAACATCGATCCGGCAATTCCGGCAAAGGCGCCGGATATGACCATCCCTGTAAGCTGCAGGCGTTTTACGTTGATACCCACAGCTTCGGACCTTACCGGGTTGTCACGGACGGCCTGGAACGACATCCCAAAAGGTGAATTCACGATTCTTTGCATTAATATAAGGCAAATCGCGGTTAATATCAGAGAAAAATAATATGCCCCGTCCGTTGAAGAAATAATATCGGGGACAGATATGCCGTGAATCCCGTCATCTCCACCCGTGAATGAATACCACCTGAAAACAACAGCCCAGACAAGGGAGCCGAGGGATATCTGAAGCATTCCAAAATAAAGTTTGGAAAGCCGGACACAGATAAGTCCGATTGCAAGGCTTAATAACGCCGACACAACAGGCGCCAGAAGAAAGCCTATCCACGGAGAAAGGGCGGTTTTAGTTATTACAATAGCAACGGTATATGCTCCGATTCCGTAAAACACGGCATGATGAAACTGGTACATGCCGCCAAGACCAAGCACGAGGTTGAGGCTTACTGCAAGAAGCCCTGTAGTAAATATCAGTCCAAACAGATATACATGAAATCTTGGCAGAAACCGGGGCGCAAAGAGAAGGAGAACGAAAACCGCAAGCCACGGCGCTAAAGCTTTCCAGGCAGATCTGTTATCAGACAAAATCGATTTCCTCTACCATGTTGATTTCAGAAGTCCTTTTGGGCAGAAAAGCAGAGCTATCACAACGACAACATAAGGAAAGACTATGGCAAACTGAGGCCATACAAGGATTCCTATCGAATCGGTCAGGCCGAATATAAGGGCGCCGAGCAATGCCCCCCATATGTTTCCCAGGCCCCCCATGATGACAATAAGAAAAGCCTCTATTATGATCGCATGATCCATACCCTGTCTTATGTTTTGGGTTGGAGCCACAAGGGCTCCTCCGAGCCCCGCAAGGAAGCAGCCTATTACAAAGACAGCGGCAAATATCAGACTGACATTTATTCCGATGGCCCCGACCATCTCCCTGTCAACCGCAGCGGCTCTCGCAATTTTTCCAATTCTGGTCTTATTCGTCAGAAACCATAAGCCGAAAGCGACAACAGGGCCTATTATTATCAATAAAAGGTTGTACCGCGGAAAAGGAAAGCCGAGAATCGTAAAGAAACCCTGGAATGCGGCCGGAAGATCAACACATCTGTAGTCCGAGCCCCATACCATCTTGACGAGGTCGCCAAACACAAGTGTGATTGAAAAAGTGAAGAGAAGGAGCATGAGATGCTCCCTCTCATAAAGATGCTGGAAAAGCCCCCGTTCAACAACCAAGCTTATAAGTGCAACAGCCAGAGGGGACAGAATTATTGCAATCCAGAATCCTGTCTGCCCCCCTCCGAAGAAAAGATTGACCGAGTACATTATAAATGCCCCGATCATATAAAGCGAGCCATGGGCGACGTTAGGAATCCTCAATACTCCTAGAATAAGGCTTAGGCCGGATGCCACAATGAAGAGTATCGTGGTCCTGCTGAGGCCCACAAGAGCCTGCTGAAACAGGGCAGAAACAGTAATGTTTGAAGCAAAATCCATTAATAAATACCTATTTTACTCCTCTTGCCTTCTTGATATCTTCAATGCTTGGCATTACATCCTTTCCCGGAATCGTCACAATGTCAGTTGCTATAAGATAATCATAACCTTCCACCTTCTTTGTAGTTCCCATGAACATCGGAAACATTACCTGGTGGTCGAAGGCACGCACTGTAAGCTCTCCTATCGGGCTTCCGATACTCATCCCTTCAAGCGCATTTATGAATTTCTCGGTATTGATCTCTCCTGCCTTTTCATATGCCTTTGCAATGAAGTTGGCCGTAATATATCCGTACAGGGCGCCGACTTTCGGGAATCGCCCATAAGCATCCTTGAATTCCTTCACAAAAGCCTTGTTTTCAGGAGTATCAGGATAGTAATAGAAGTAATTGGATGTTCCCAAAACACCTTCCGGGGCAGTAAGGCCCAGAGGGGCTAAAGTCGACATTTCGGTCGCTGTGTGCATGTAGAAAGGAACACTCTTGTTGAAACCGGTTGCCGCGGAAGCCTTTAAAAAAGGAACACAGCCCGCTCCGCCGGTAGCGATAATAACCGCATCAGGCTTTGCCGAAAGCATGGCGGTTATATAGGGAGTAAAATCGGGTTCACCTACCTTCCACCACGACTGACCGAGAAGCTCAACATCCGGCCTGAGTGTTTTCAGGTGGTTCCAGACGCTGTCTGCGATTGCGTGACCATATTCGTAATCATCGCCGGCAATCCAGTATTTTTTATAAGGTTTTTTCGCAAGGCCGGCAGCCCCGGCCTTTCCGGCCATTGCCGTGTTTTCGTTCATCGAAAAAACATAGCGATTTCCCTTTTCACCGGTGATTTTTTCACTCTTTGCGAAAGTCACAAGGAAAGGAATCTTTTCCTTTTCACAAAGATCGGAAATCGCAAGGGTTAGACCGCTGTTTATAGTACCCATGAGAATATCGACATTTTCCCTCATGATAAGTTCTTTTGCTGCGCTTAAGCCGATATCAACCTTGAACTTGTCATCCCTTGTCACAAATTCGATCTTTTTCCCGAGTATTCCGCCTTTTGCATTGATCTTGTCGGTTGCAAGCTTGAAAGCGTCCCGGACATCATTCGTGTATGTGCTCG
>JAHJQU010000407.1 GCA_018819005.1 Pseudomonadota bacterium
CACTCGAAGCTACCCATACTTTCGCCTCTTCATCCCAGAAAGCTTCCACTTTTATATCTTTCTTAAACATGACATCACCTCTTAATTGTGTCTTTATGGGGTCAGGTCCCAAAATCTCCTGTTCTGAGGGTCTTTGGGGACATTCTATAATCTCCATGTCAAGTATTTTTTATAAGCTGTAATATCAAGAGGTTCTATTCTTCGCTAAAAATTGAGCGTACTTCTCCCTTGGATCTGTCATTTCTTTTCGGCGAGGTTCTCTCCTTTCGGCGAACTCACTGCCTGAGCGTTACGTTTATTCGACATCCAACCCTGGTGGGCGGTGTCCATCATTCCTTATCCAGGCTTTGAGTTCAGAGAGAGGCTCAGTATTGTCCCTCCCGGAGTTGTTTCACTCCTACGCCCATAAACGAGCTCTCTCGCCGAACACACTCTGCTTTACACGCGGCAAACCATCGGAGTTATGCCTCGATCAGTAAAGGATCAAAATCCGTATTGGTTTTCATCAATGTCCAGGCAATCACCAGCATTTTGGCCGCCAGCTTGACACGCATTTTGGTCTTGATGCCCCGCTCATTCTCTCGGCCCTCAAGGTACCGAGTAAACAACGCCCGTAACCTATCGTTGTGGTAAGTGGCAATCAGCGCAGCCTGATACAATGCGTAGCGCAGTTCCGAATTGCCACGTTTGGAAATCACCGGCACGGCAGCATTACTGCGTTTGCCGCTGCGGTTGGCGTTGAGATCCAAACCGGCCAGCCGAATCACCTGCTTGCGGCCGTCAAATCGATGTGAGGAACCTGAGGGGGACGTTGTTGAAAACTATCACTTTTCATACCGTTTAGAGCGTTAGTATCGTTTAGAACGTTGAGATGGTTTTGGGTCATTTGGCTTCGTTTGATTTAATCCTTCGGATTGGAAGTGAGCCTGTTGGGACCTTAGGGAAGGGAAAATCCCATAATTTCTTTCAAATACTGTTTTAAAAGTTCCATTTTCGCTTTTTCTATTTTACCGATTCTACTTTTCAGGCGTCTTTTATCTATTGCTCTTAGCTGAAAGACTAAAGCCACAGAAGCTACATCGAGATTATTAAGCTGATCAGGTTCAATTAAAAAAGTGAAAGGAAAGTCGGCAGCTTTTAGCTTTGATGTAAGGGGAACGATTAGAACAGTGGGGAGTTTTTCTGAATCAACTACTTGCACGATGATAGCAGGTCTTAACCCTGCTTGTTCATGCCCTCCAGATGGAGGGATTTCAACCAGATAAATGTCGCCTGCTTCCATTATATTATAAGGTACTCTCAAAGTTCAGAATAGCCTCATCACTGAGCCTGTCCCATTCCTCAAATTCCCTTTTAAGATCGAAATCGGATTCTCGCTGGCGGACAATCGACTCTTTAAATATACGGATTATTTTTACAAGGTTAATGATTTGTTCATCTGAGAGACCTTCGATCTCATTTAATACTTCTTCTTTATATTTCAGTGAGGTCGGCATTTTTACCCCTCCTTTTGATAATATTTTTTTCTTTTTATCTTTTTTATCAAACTGATGCAACAAATCAGAGGTGGTTTTTGGGGCACGGTCATGATTTTATGCGTTTCTCCGGTTTCTTGGGTTGATATGGTCTATCTGGTCTGTCTGGTTCATGCACGCCTACGGCGCATCTTCGAAAGGCCCCACCTTTGCAAATGACTTTTTCAATCCACGCCACTGCCTCCGATTTTTACTCATTAGCTTCTTTTCTACGGGTAAATGATTCCTGTATAAAGGCGCCGAAGACGCCAATCATAAAACCTGAAAAAGTGGCTAATGATACAATGAGAAACTTTTTGGGTCTGGCCGGCCCTTCGGGCAATATGGCGGGGTCTACAACCATGGTATTTTCTGAGCGCAGTGGGCTATTGGCTAGCTGAACTTCTCCAAGCCTTTGTTTTAAGGTACCCAGGTTGTTTCCCCTATCGTTTAAGCTTGCATCGGACGTTGGGGACGTTGTTTCCTACGTTGCATAACTCATATACCTGCGCCCTGAAGTTTTTTCTCGCACCCTTAACCGTGGAAGAGCCGGAAATCGCATACTATCCTGTTCGGTCTTTGGGGACGCCCTTTACTTCTGAAGTTTCTTTGATTCTCGACGCTGGATACAGAGAGCGTGCTGTGTCTGCCCTTGAAAGGGGACATTTCCTTGGCCTTTGGTCTATCTGGTCTATCTGGTTTGTTTGGGGTTGGA
>JAHJQU010000408.1 GCA_018819005.1 Pseudomonadota bacterium
TTCTCCATCTTTGCCGTCACTCGTCAAGATTGAAAAGCTTGCGTGTAACATCAATATTAACAGAATTGTTTCCATGGCATCCGTCCCGCTTTAAAAGAAGGGTTGGATTATGCATGATTTTATTGATCAGTGCATTCTTCATTCTGTATAATGCTTCCCGTTCACTTTCTGCAATATTCATTGCATGCATGGTTTTTTCTATTTCAGCTGTTGCAATAGAATCAATTTTATTTCTCAAGGCAACTATGGTGGGAACAACATCAAGGCTGTCGTACCAACGTCTGAAGCTTATAACTGCCTCATCAATAATTCTTTCGCCTTTTATTGCCTCCTTGTTTCTGTCTTCTATATTCTCATCAACAACACCGTTTAAGTCATCTATATCATAGACATAGATATTGTTAAGTTTATTTATTTCGGGATCAATATCTCTTGGAACAGCAATATCAATAAAGAAAAGGGGGCGATTCCGCCTGCCCGGCATTATATGTTTTACCTGTTCTTTATTAATTATAATGTCAGGTGAACCGGTCGAGCTTATAATAACATCTGCCTGCTGAATAAAATCAGTAATCTCTTCAAACCGGATGGCCGTTCCGCCAAACCTCCTGGCAAGTTCAACGCCGTTTTTAAAAGTTCTGTTTGCAACGAATATCTCTTTAACCCTGTTCCGGATCAGATGCTCAACAGCCAGCTCGGCCATCTCTCCGGCTCCTATTAGAAGCACTTTTTTCCCATCTAGAAGACCGAATATTTTACGGGCTAATTCCACAGCCGCGTAACTGATGGAAACAGCATGATCTCCTATTCCGGTTTCAGTCCTTACTCTTTTTGCCACAAAAAAAGTCCTGTGCAGAAGCCTGTTTAATATAACCCCTGAGGTTTTTCTTTTTGTTGCATTAAAATATGCCTCTTTGATCTGCCCAAGGATCTGAGGCTCACCCACCATCATTGAATCAAGACTTGATGCAACCCTGAAAATATGACGAACAGCCTCATCGCCTTCATAAATATATATTGACTGCTGAAACCGGGAAACCGGCACATTTTTAAATCTGGAAAGTTGCCTTTGGGCTGTTTCAATCGCATCCGCTTTATCGCCTGCCGTCATCAGAATTTCAACACGGTTGCATGTCGAAAATATAACGACTTCATTCACTGAAGCCGATTCTTTAATGGCATCAAGCATTGCTGCCGCTTCTTCTTTTGAAACTGTGAGGAGCTCTCTTATTTCAACCGGAGCAGTTTTATGATTTATTCCAAGAAGTATTATTTCAATCATATATATCAAACACGCTGAGAACTTATTACAACTGATGACTACATATTATCGTGTAAATATTCCATGGTGTCCTTTTAAAAGAAAATTCACACCAAAAAAAGTAAACAAAACCACAATAAATCCAATAACGGCCATTATGGCAGCCTTTTTACCTCTCCAGCCGACAGTAAGACGTCCGTGGAGAATTGCCGCATACAATAACCAGGTAATTCCTGACCAGACCTCTTTTGGATCCCAACTCCAGAATTTTCCCCACACCGATTTTGCATAAATAAATCCGGTAATAAGTCCGATGGTAAGCAATGTAAAACCTGTTATTATACAGGCATAACCGGTGCTATCAAGAAGATCTAGTGAAGGAAGGCGTTTGTAGAAAAAACCGTGTTTTTTTGTCTTTATTGCATTTTCCTGCGCAACATAAAGCAATCCGACTCCACAGGCCATGGCAAAGGCAGCATGCCCCAAGAAAATTGAAATAACATGCAATATCAGCCATATGCTGTTGAAAATATTTTGAGCCTCAACCGTTTTATAAGGCACAAGGAATGCAGCTATCACAGAAATTGCGGCAAGTGGTGCAGCATAACCACCGAGAACTTTTATCTTAAACTTGTATTGAAAAGCAAAAAACACTCCGGCAATGGCCCATCCTGTTACAAGAAGAGTCTCATGCAGATTTCTTACGGGTATTTGCCCTGTTTTTGCAAAATAGAAACCTATAACAATGGAATTACACAAAAAGCCTGTTGCCAGAAGAATCTGGCCAACTCTGTGAAAATACTGTTTTTGCAAAAAAAGAAATAAAATGTATCCAACCGCGCTGATAACATACAACAAGCCGGTTACAATAATCAGATTATTCATTTATTACACCATATTATATTCTTCCGCTTTGTATTCATATTTTTTTATTCCCTGATCAAATCATCAAACGAATATCCTTCCCCAAGGATATTAAAAAGAACAGAATTAATCTTGTCTGTTTCATTTTCACGGATCATCTTAACAAGGTTTTTTTCAATAAGATTTTCAAAAATATGTTTGTGGGCCTCCGGTTCATGGTGCTGGTTTAGAAGTCTCCTTCTGATTGCACCCATCATATTTATTAATATACCGTATTCTTCACCGTACTGTTTTTCGAGATCTTTTCTGAGTTTTTTCGCATAAGCCGGGCTTTTCCCTGATGTTGAAATCGATATTACAAGGTCTCCCCGTTTTACTACTGAGGGAAGAATAAAATTGCAGGCTTCAGGACGATCGGCAATATTACACAGCATATTCAACTTTTCAGCGTCTTTGCTCACCTTCCAGTTAAGTTTTTCATCGTCGGTTGCGCATATAACAAGAAACATGCCGTCAAGGTCGGATTCAATATAAGAACGTTTTATTAATGATATAATATCTAAACCGGCAAGCTTCAGAAGCTTTTCGCTTGCCGCAGGACTCACAACGGTTACGGAAGCCATGCACTCCAAAAGGGTCATCACCTTCCGGGTTCCTACGTCCCCGCCCCCGACCACAA
>JAHJQU010000409.1 GCA_018819005.1 Pseudomonadota bacterium
TCAAATAATCTTTTTCGTACATACAGCTTACAATGTGCCATTGCCAGAAAGGAAAATACAAAGAATATGTTCGAACGCGCTCACCCCCCATTTCCTGAATGACGATCTCTGCATCGTTTTTCGGCAGTGTTTGAAGGCGAATCTTTTCTTCCGGTAATTCGATTGAGGAACCGAGCACTTTAAGGCTGTCTTCAATAACCAGTAAATGGACCATATGAAACTTTTTACTGACGGCTTTTATTTCCTCGATCGATTCATTTTTCAACGCGGTGATCATTTCTAAATCATTTTCAAGCCTGAGATCCATAAGGTAATTCATATGGCCTTCAAGGATCTCAAGACCCAGGCCTGAAGCCAGCCTGAGTTCCGCTTCGGTTTTTTCCTCGATGAATGAAAAAAGCGGGGGTGTCAGGTATCGGACAACTATTGCGGAAAGGATAATGCCCACTGTCAGCACAGGGAGTAAAATGGATAAAAGAATCCTTTTTCTAAAAAAAGGCTGCGCTCTTTTCACAAGCAGTTAATTCCTTTTAGCTCTTTAGAATTTAGGCGGTGCGGTCTGCATTGTAGTGGGATAAACGATCTGTTTTTCCCCGTTTTGCCACTGAATCAGGATGGGGTTGTGTCCGATCTGTTTTCCCGTAGGATCGACCTTGAACCGCCCGATCACCGTCACTGTGTCGTACGATGAAATAAAGTCTCTTATCTTCTTTTGATCAAACGATTTGTTATGGATTATCGCCTTTTCGATAATCTCGCAGGAAGCGTATGCAGATCCTGCATGATATGAAGGAATAATATCGGAAAACGCTTTATAATCCAGGATAAATTTTTTCGTTCCCGGAAACGGGATTCTCTCATCAGGCTCCCATTGGGAGGGACCAAAGACACCTTCAGCCATGTTACCTGCCGTCTTATGAAAATTGGGGTTTGAGGAAACGATTGTGATACCAACAACTTTTGGGCGGTATTTTGCCTGCTCCATTAGATTGAGAAGCAGATAACCATCCGCGGGATAAGCAGAAAGCATTATCCCGTCCGGATTTACGGCCCTGGCCTCTGATAACAGGTCCGGGAGATCCGTTTTTCCTTTTTTATATCCCTTGCTGAAAGCCACCTTCAATCCAAATCGTTTTGCCCAGGATTCGATACCTGCTGCGACGTCGATATTGAAGGATGAATTTTCATAAAGGACGGCAACGGATTTAAGGCCATTGCGCGCCATAAGGTCGAGCAGTCCTATAAAATAGCGGTCCGCTGTCGCATACATTCCAAAAACATTCTTGTAGCCACGCGCCCAGATCTTTTCTCCTGAAGCCGCGCTCGCAACCATCACGTAACCATGTTTTTCGCTCACTTCAGACGCCACAAGGGTAAGAGGCGTTCCATAAGGGGAAAGGACCAGATCTACTTTGTCTTCATTTATCAGTTTCTCATAAAGCGGCTCACCATTTTCTCATCACTTTTGTCGTCATACAGTATAAGTTTAACGGGTCGCCCGAGAAGTCCGCCGCGCTTATTGACCTGGCTTTCCCAGAGTTTGAATCCGCCCTGAATCATGGCGGAAGGATCTTTATATTTTCCCTCCAGAGAAACCGTTGCGCCGATGCGAAAAGGTTTGGTTTCCGCGCTTGAATCTGAAACGGGAATCAGGTAAAGACATAATATTGCAATTATTATGATTCTTAATATGGCCTGTTTCATCAGGAATCTCCTTGGCGAGGTTTTATTATTTTATCTGAAAAAGCCTTACATTACGGTTCAAAACAAGTCAACAGGCATTATAATTGCGCAGATTGTTAAATAGTGATAACTTATTTTTGATACAAAAGGATCCAAGGATTCCAGGGTTCGAGTAAAAATCCGCCTGAGGCGGAAAGGATTCACTTAACACTTGAACCCTTGAATCCTCTTTCCCAAATAGATGGGAGAAAAACCATTATTTATAACCATGAAAGAGCAACTACCTATGATTATTAATGAAAATGAAACAACGGATTATTCTCTCCGGAAACTCGCAAAAGGTAAAGATGACAAGAAGGTTTTCGGTGTTTGCGGCGGGCTCGGTAAATATACCCCGGTTCCGTCATGGCTCTGGCGGGCAATATTTATTATTACAACATTTTGCGGCGGTATCGGCCTGGTTGTTTATATCGTTTTGGCTATATGCATGCCGAAAGAAAAATAATCCCTATTATCCTGCCTGCCCCAGTGAAATCATAATGCGTTAATGTGTTCCTGTGTTTAAAATTATCGCGCGCCTTGATAAGAAACCAAAATATGAATATATTATTAAACAAATAAATATATGGAGGAGAAAAATGGCGAAATTAAAATTGACGACATATTACATTTGCATAATTGCTCTTTTGTTTTCATTTACCGCATATTCAGAAGAGACAAAAGGGAATAGACGTTTTCAGTATGCAGAGTTGGTTGTTGTTCACAGATTTTATGGTGAGGCTGACGGAATAGCACAAATGTCTACAACCGTATATTTAAATGACGGTTCAGAAAAAGAGATATCATCCTACCGCAAAGAAAGCATAATCTCATTCAAGGATGCAAAAAACGAAGCATTTAAGGATCTTATTGAAAGATACAAAAATATAAAAATAACCGCTTCAAAAGTATCGGAAATATATGTATTAAACATGCTGGGCATGGAAGGCTGGGAAATTATCAGTTATGACGATAAGCCGCTCAATTTTGCAGAAGGCAGCGGATCAAAATTAAGATATCTGATGAAAAGAGAGATAAGTATAAAATAAAAGTGATTTTATGAAGGACCCGGGTATCGGCCAGAACACAGTATCACAAAAAGAAAATGATTCCGTTCCAATGGCTTACCTCCTGCTTGTTCTGTCTGTGCTCTTCTGGTCAGGCAACTTCGTTGTGGCCCGTGGTATTCATGAAGTGATACCACCTGTTACCCTGGCTTTCCTCAGATGGGCTTTAGCTCTTGTTATCTTTCTGCCGTTTACTTTTCGAAAACTTGTCCGGAACCGCAACCTGATAATTAAACATTGGGGATGGATTGCTGTTTTGAGTCTGCTTTCTGTTTCCAGTTTCAGTATTTTCATCTATATGGCTCTTCACAAAACCACCGTGGTCAATACTGCGCTGGTAAATTCATTTTATCCGGTACTTATAGTAATCGGCTCCTGGATCGGTTTCAGCGATCGGATCACGCTCCGGCAGGGTGTCGGTGTGATCGCTTCACTCTCGGGCCTGATGTGGATTCTTTCAAAGGGGCAACTCTCTGTTCTTCTGGAACTCCGTTTTGCGGAGGGTGACCTCTGGACGCTTGCAGCAGGAGCCAGCTGGGCTCTTTACTCGGTTTTGTTGCGTAAAAAGCCCCCGGAACTTGACCATTTTACATTTCTTGCTGCCATGATGGTTTTCGGGACATTCTGCCTTTTGCCGGTTTTTCTTTGGGAAATCAGCAATACAGGGTTACCCCGTTATTTGCCGAAGGCCTTTGGCGGGGTTTTATATGTGGCCGTGTTTCCTTCCATACTCTCTTTTCTGTGCTGGAACAAGGGAGTGGAGAGGGTCGGCGCCAACCGGGCCGGTATCTTTGTTCATCTTATTCCGGTTTTCAGCATACTTATGGCCATAATGCTGCTTGGAGAGCGGCTCCAGTACTTTCATCTCCCGGGGATGGCGCTCATTTTTTCAGGTATCTTTCTGACTACATTTGCCGGAGGAAACTCTTAGCGCAAAAGCGGTCCTCTTCAGCAGGAAGGTTGTATTATCAGAGCGTACCCGTTGCTGATTGCTTTGCGTCCCTCCGAATTGGTTACCGTAAAATGCAGCTCTTTGCCATTATCCCTGTCAAGTTTTTCAATCAA
>JAHJQU010000489.1 GCA_018819005.1 Pseudomonadota bacterium
CATTCAGTATGCCTTGCCTGATTGGTCTGAAGCAGAAGGGAAATTTCCATATAATCCCAACGGGTCCATAAGAGATATTGCCGGAATATGTGATTTGAGCGGCCGCGTTTTTGGTCTTATGCCGCATCCTGAAGGATATAACCACAGCACAAACCATCCTGACTGGACAAGGCAAATAGAGAAAGTGAAACGTTCCGGAAAGGATATTCATCTATCAGAAACTACAGCAGGCATTCGCATCTTTGTAAATGCGGTTCAATATATAAAAGACAGGTAGCTGTTGTTACTGTTTGAAGTATAAAATAATTTAATAGTCCTATAAAATAATTTAATAGTCTTCATCAAATCTGATTCCTCCTGCTGCTGTTAAGCTAAGCCGATGCCAATACCTTGGCATGTAATTATATTGCATTATTTCAAAAAGATACCCTTGTAATAAATATTCAGGCAGTATATTCAATAACCATATAATTTCAAAAAGTCAGCATGGCACATTATTTGTATAATGTTTATGCAGGGAGAGCTTTGAAGAACGTCCAATTTTGGCCAAGTACAAGGAAGGCGAGAATTTTAACCGCAGGAATACATTGAGTATTTCGAGGATTGAAATTTGAGCCTGACGCAGTAATCGGACAAAAGGGGGCGCTATTCAAAGGTCTCGCAGGGTTGCCATGAGATGCCTGGGAAATATAGTGATCAGGCCGGGGAGAATAAGGTATGCAGAATAAAAAAGGGTTCTCGTTGTTCGAATTGATGATTGTAATAGGAATTATTGCGATTTTATCTGCAATTACGGTGCCCAATCTTATAGGGTGGTATCATAATCAGGGACTGAGAAGCGCAGTTGTTGAGTTGCAGAGTAACCTGCAACTGGCGAAGATGTTTGCCGTAAAACAGAATCAGAGTTGCAGCATAAATATTAATACCGGCGCAGGAAGCTATAATATTCCAGACATTGGAAAGACCGTTTTGCTCGGTACTTATAGCGGTGGTGTTGTATTTGACAGTCCTGATGGGACGAATACCGCGGATCTTATCACATTCTCTTCAAGAGGTATTTGTGCATCCTCCCTTGGGGGAGTTCCTTTAACAATCGGGAATGTTTGTTTAACAAATAGAGATCAATCGGCATTTTACAGGACTCGGGTGTTTATTTCAGGGGGAGTTGTCACCTCCAAATGGAATGGTTCTAACTGGGAATAGGAATTTTTGACATGACTTATCTAAAAAATAACTTTCTGGGAAATAACTTTCGGGTTGGTTTCCGTTATGCAAGTTCAAACGAGGGTATTACATTAATCGAACTCATGGTTGCCATGGCAGTTGCCGGAATTGTTCTTATGGCAATATATTCAGCCTACCATACTCAATCATCAATGTACAGAACCCAGACTGTTGTATTGAACATGCAGCAGAACATAAGGGGTGGATTATATTTCATGGAAAGAGAGATAAGGATGGCAGGTTATGATCAGAACGATACCGGCAATTTCGGAATAACCGACATCAGATTTTACGATATCAATAATTCACTTAACTCAAACGGTAACAGCGCAATCACGTTTACTTCAGATTTGAATGATAACGGCGTCATTGATTCAAATGAAACAATTTCTTTTTCCATATACGATAATCCGGTTGGTGCTCCCGACGGAATTCTCGATATGGCAAGAAACAACGGTGCGGGCAGACAGATAATAGCAGAGAGCATTGAGGCGCTTTTTCTGGCTTATGCTTATGACAATGATGGCGACGGCAGACTCGATACCTCGGCTAATGGAAATATCATCTGGGCTTTTGACAGCGATAATAATAATATCCTTGACCGGATTCTTGATACAAATGATGATGGAGAAATAGACATAAATGATAATACTGCTGGGACTTCAATAGGAGGTTCCGGTGTGGCTGTCAGCAGCATAAAAGCTGTAAAGGTTTGGCTTCTGGCAAGAACGAAAACCGCTATGTTAAAATATACGGATAAGAATACCTATGTTGTAGGCAATCGAAGAATAACGCCGAATGATAATTTCAAACGGGAGTTGCTGGTCACTACCATAAAGTGCAGGAATATGGGAATGTGATATCTCTTTATAATGTAATGTTTATGTCGTGAACGGCATCCTATAAACAACAAACTTGGAAACCAGCTTAATTGGAAGTCGAAAATAACGTGACTCTCGTGAAAACGGGAGTCCAGAAATAATTAAAAAGACTGGATTCCCGCTTTCGCGGGAATGACGGAAAAGAGAAAACCCAGACTTTTTATGAATGCATTAAAATTTATGAGTTCATTGGAAGTAAAAGCCGTAAAGCATAAGGAGTACCAAAATGTCTGATAATAATATAAAAGGACCAGATAAGAAATTCAATAAGAAGGGATTTACATTGATTGAAATTCTTATTGCGCTTGCCATTTTTTCAATTGGTATTCTGGGGGTGGCAAGCATGCAGATATTATCGGTCAATTACAACAGCCACGCAAGAAGGCTTACAGAAGCAACAACACGGGGTGTCGAAACTCTGGAGACCCTCATGACCCTTCCTTATGATTCAGATGATCTGGACTCTGGTTCTAGTTACGAAATTACAGATGGAATATATACAGTTAGCTGGGACGTAACGGCAGATCCTGTTCTTGACTTCAAGACCATAAACATGACCGTAACCTGGTCTGAAAGGGGAACAGCAAAGATAATTCGGTTCAACTACATTAAGTCACAGGTAATTTAAGGCCATATGAAGATTATAAAAGGTTGGTTTTGAAAGGCTCCGACTCATGAAAAAAATCATATCGCAGTTAAAAAATGAAGAAGGATCTGTAATTGTTGTTGCCCTTATTATCATGGTGCTTCTCCTTATCATGGGAATAAGCGCAACAAATATGAGCAGCATTGAATCGCAGATTCTCCGCAACA
>JAHJQU010000410.1 GCA_018819005.1 Pseudomonadota bacterium
ATTCCCGATTTTTCTTTTTCCGATGTCAGCCGAAATTTCATAATACTGCAAATTAAAACTTCCCCCCATGCCGCAGCACCAGTCCGCCTCAGGCATCTCACTGAATTTGTATCCGTTGTTCGACCGGATCAGTATTCTGGGCTCGTCAGAAACACCAAGTGATTTCTTAAGATGACAGGGATCATGATACGTTATTTTAACCGCATCATCTATATTTTTTAAAGGCTTTTCTTCGTCTTGTGATTTGACTCCGATTTTTGAAACCAGGAACTGATTTATATCAAGGGTTTTTTCGGATATTTGCTCAACTTTTGATTTCAGGTCATTACTTGAGCCGGCATTAACCATAAGAGGCCAGATTTTTTTTATCGTTGATGTGCATGTCGCGCATGCCGTAAGAAGATAGTCGAAATCGGCAGATGAATATTTTTCAATATTGTAAAGAAGAAGCTTATCAAACGATTCGGCATCTCCGGACGATATCGCCGGAATACCGCAGCATCCCTGCCCTTCAGGGATAAAAACCCCGATACCGTGAAAAGAAAAGATATCCAGGGCAGCCTGTGCCACATTCGGATAAATTTTGTCTATAAGGCATCCGGTAAAAAAGGCGACTTTTATTCCGGAACTTCCGGCAGGAGTATTCATGGAGGGTACAATCCTGTGAAACGGAACGGGCGCAAGAGGCACGAAGTGCCGGTCTTTTAAAAGGGGTGAAGCAATGCGGCTGCATGAAGTGCCTAAAATATCGCTTGCAGGTTTGGTGAAAAGCCCCTGGAACTTTGCCCCCCATTCGAGGAGACGGTCAAAGACTTCAGGATGTGAGAGCATTCCTCTTAAAATCAATTTTTTGGCCGGAGAGAGTCCCATGAAACCGGTCAGGATAATTCTCGCTTTCATGAAAATCTCAAGCGCTTTTACGCCGCTCGGGCAGTTCGTCGCGCAGGAACCGCACAGAAGGCACTTGTTCAGGCGCTCATAAACTCCCTTCGGATCTTCGAACATTTTATTCAAAAGTCCGTCCAGGAGGGCAAGTTTTCCCCTTGCAACATCCGACTCCTTCCCTGTTACCGCAAAAAGAGGGCATACGGCCTGACACATGCCGCACCTCATGCAGATGACAAGCTGCTCTTCCAACTCACCCATAAGCTGTGCAAGTTTTTTCATGTCGGACATCTTTATTCTCCTGTAATCTTCCCGGGATTTAAAATATTCTTGGGATCCAGGGCGGATTTGATGTTTTTAGAAAAAAGGAGAGCCCCGGCTCCAATCTCGTTCTTTAAAAATCCTGATTTAGCGAGCCCTATCCCGTGCTCACCGGAAAGAGTTCCTCCGAGGGCAAGCGCTTTTTCGAATATCTCTTTAATCGCATCTTCCACTCTTTTCCATTCTTCCTTATCTCTCCTGTCGGTCAGGATAGTAGGATGAAGGTTTCCGTCACCGGCATGTCCAAAAGTCCCTATGGCAAGATTGTATCGCCTGCCTATATCCTCTATTGCGCGCACCATCTCGGGAATTTTACTCCTCGGAACTGTGGCGTCTTCCAAAACAAGTGTCGGTTTGAGCTGTGCCAGAGCGGAAAGAGCGCCTCTTCTGGCAGCCCAGATTTTGTCTCTTTCGGAAGCGTCTCTTGCAACACGCAGGGAGGTTGCGCCGTTTCTCCGGCAGATTGATTCGACCTTTTCAGCATCCTCATCAACCTGAGCGGGATGCCCGTCAACTTCAATCAGAAGAAGCGCGGCAGCATCAAGGGGCAATCCAGCCTTACTGTGATTTTCAACGGCTCTTATCGTAAAATTATCCATAAATTCAAGTGTTGCGGGAACTATCCTGTGCGCAATAACGGCAGCTACTGTTTCCGAAGCCAGGGCCGTATCATTGAACACGGCAATCATTGATTTTCTGTGAAGAGGCAAAGGAATTAATTTTAATATAATTTCATAGATTATGCCAAGCGTACCCTCAGAACCTACCATCAATCCGGTTAAGTTGTAACCCGTAACACACTTGACCGTCTTCGACCCCGTTTTTACATTATTGCCGCATGCATCAAAAAATTTGAGGCCCATTACATAGTCTTTTGTCACGCCGTACTTGAGCCCGCGAAGACCGCCTGCATTTTCAGCGACGTTTCCCCCGATGGTCGATACGGCCTGGCTCCCCGGATCGGGAGGATAAAAAAGGTCTTTTGCTTCGACTGCGGCTGCCAGTTTTGCGGTGATGACTCCCGGCTGAACTACCGCATACATATCTTCTTCGTTTATCTCAAGGATATTATTCAGGGCGTTTGTCACCAGAACAACTCCGTTTGCTGATGGTATTGTGCCGCCGGAAAGATTTGTTCCGGCCCCCCGGACAGTAACCGGCACCGAGTTTTCATTGCATAAGCCAACAATCTTCCCAACCAACTCATAGTCAGCAGGACGAAGAATTACCGCCGGAACCACCGGGTCCAGTACGGCGGCGTCATAAGAATAGGTGACAAGATCGGCTTTGTCGGTAAACACATTTTCGCGGCCGAGCAAGTCGGTAAATTCTTTCAGCAATGAACTGTTGATCATTATCCTCTCCTTTTATCAAATTGAGGTTTGTGAAGAAGGCCGGTGAAAACTATCAAAAGGTAAAAGTTGTTATATTACAATATCGTCCGAAACAAAAACAAAAAGAAACTATCCGAAATTTCTTGCGGCAAAAAACCAAATGCTGTAAAAATCAGAACAATTATCTGTTTGAAAATAAGCATATAAATAAAGGAGACTATTATGATACCGGAAATCAAAAAAATACTTTACGCTACGGATCTTTCAGAAAATGCAAAACATGCCTTTTCCTACGCGGCAATCCTCGCGAACAGGTTCGACGCCAAAATCACGGTTATTCATGTCCTCGAAACTATTTCCACAAACGCCGAACTGCGGATAGTCGAATATCTCGGAAAAGATCGCTGGAAAGAAATCCAGGAAAAGAATAAACAGCAATATATTGAAAACACAAAAAAAAGCCTGAATAACTTCTGCGAAGAGATGTCTTCAAACTCAACATCCTGTCCTTTCCTTATTGATGAAATAATTGTAAAAGAAGGGCTTCCTGTCGAGGAGATTTTAAAAGTGGTTGATTCGAAAAACTGCGATATGGTGGTCATGGGAACACACGGATACGGCATTATAGCCAATGCGCTGATCGGCAGCAATGCCCGGCATATCGTCAGAAGGTGTAAAAAGCCTGTATTGGTCATACGCCTGCCGGAATAGGAACTGTCATCCATAATATATAATATAAGGAGTTGATTTTATGGTAAAAAAAATGAAAACGATCGACGGAAATACCGCAGCGGCTCATGTAGCTTATGCCATGAGCGATGTTGCCGCAATTTACCCGATAACACCTTCCACCCCAATGGGCGAAACTGCAGATGAATGGTCAGCCAACGGGCTCAAAAACATTTTCGGTCAGACCTTAAATATAAAACAGATGCAATCTGAAGCTGGAGCAGCAGGTGCAGTTCATGGGGCTCTTGCAGCAGGAGCCCTGACAACTACATTTACCGCATCCCAGGGGCTCCTTCTGATGATCCCGAACATGTACAAAATTTCCGGGGAGCTTCTTCCCGGTGTATTTCATGTCAGCGCAAGGGCGATTGCCGCTCATGCTCTTTCCATTTTCGGGGATCATGCAGACGTTATGGCAGTACGGCAGGCTGGTTTTGCCCTCTTATGTTCCAATTCCGTCCAGGAGGTCATGGATCTTGCCCTTGTTTCACACCTCTCGGCCATTAAAGGGCGGGTTCCTTTCCTTCATTTCTTCGACGGGTTCAGGACTTCACATGAAATCCAGAAAATTGAAGTAATTGAATATGATGACATGGCTTCTCTTGCCGATTTTGAAGCCATAGAAGCCTTCCGCAGGTGCTCTATGAACCCTGAACATCCAACAGTTCGGGGCACTGCCCAGAATCCGGATATATATTTTCAGGGAAGGGAAGCCGCCAATTCCTATTATTTAAAAATTCCCTCGATTGTAAAGGAATCTATGAAAAAAGTCGGGGACCTTACGGGGCGCAATTACAATCTGTTTGACTATGTCGGAGACCCTGAAGCAGATAGAGTGGTTGTTGCAATGGGATCTTCCTGTGAAACTATTGAAGAGGTCGTAAACCGGCTGAATGACAGGGGAGAAAGAACAGGACTTGTCAAGGTGCGACTTTACAGGCCTTTCGTGACAGATGCGTTTTTTTCGGCTCTCCCTGCCACAGCGGACAGGATAACGGTTCTTGACAGAACAAAGGAACCCGGCGCGATAGGTGACCCGCTTTATGTCGATGTCTGCACGGCTTTCATGGAAAAAGGTGAGATGCCGATCATTACCGGCGGGCGCTACGGACTCGGTTCAAAGGAATTCACTCCCTCAATGGCTAAGGCCGTATTTGACAACATGAAGTCGGCAGGACCGAAAAATCATTTTACGGTCGGGATAACAGATGACGTCACCCATACCTCCCTCGAAGTGGGAAAAGATATTGAAACCACTCCCGAAGGAACCGTACAGTGCAAGTTCTGGGGTCTTGGCTCGGACGGAACAGTCGGCGCAAACAAATCAGCCATCAAAATAATAGGCGACAACACCGGATTGTTTGCCCAGGGTTACTTTGCCTATGATTCGAAAAAATCAGGCGGAATAACCGTTTCACACCTTCGTTTCGGGAGCAAACCGGTTCAATCCACATACCTCGTGAATAACGCCGATTTTATAGCATGCCACAAGGCGAATTATGTCCAGATTTATGATGTTCTTGAAGGCATAAAACCGGGCGGAACTTTTCTGTTAAACTCTTCATGGTCCTTAAAAGAGATGGAAGAGCATATTCCGGCAAAAATAAAAAGAACAATAGCAGGGATGAACCTGAAGTTTTATAATGTTGACGCTGTCAAAATAGCGGGCGCAGTCGGACTCGGCGGGATGATAAACATGATAATGCAGACCGCTTTCTTTAAGCTTGCCAACGTAATACCATTTAAAGAAGCTATCGCCCTGTTAAAAGATGAAATCAGTAAAGTTTACGGGAAAAAAGGTGAAAAGATCGTCAAAATGAATGTTGCCGCAGTCGACCAGACTCTTGCAAATCTTACCGAAGTAAAATATCCCAAATCGTGGAAAGAGGCTGGCGGAACTGCTTCAGCCTCAAAAGACGTCCCGCTGTTTATAACAAAGGTCATGAATCCGATTCTCGCCCAGCAGGGTGATAAACTGCCTGTAAGCGCATTTGAACCGGATGGTCTCTTCCCTGTTGCAACCTCGCAATATGAAAAGCGCGGAGTAGCCATTAATGTTCCTGAATGGATTATTGACAACTGCATCCAGTGCAACCAGTGCTCCTTTGTATGCCCGCACGCTGCCATTATTCCGATACTTGTAACCGATGAAGAGCTCAAAAATTCGCCTGCATCTTTTGAAACAAGGCCTGCCGTCGGCAAAGAGCTTAAAGGATACAAATTCCGCATACAGGTTAATGCTCTTGACTGTCAGGGCTGCGGAAACTGCGCGGATATCTGTCCGTCAAAAAAGAAAGCCCTTGCCATGAAGCCTATTGACACCCAAACCCCGCTTCAGGTTCCGAATCATGAATTCTCGCTGACTATTCCTGCAAGAGACAACCTCGTTTCAAGGGAAAGTGTCAAGGGAAGCCAGTTTCAGAAGCCTCTCATGGAATTTTCAGGCGCCTGCGCGGGATGCGGTGAAACACCATACGTCAAAGTCCTTACCCAGCTTTTCGGGGAGAGAATGATAATAGCCAATGCAACAGGCTGCTCGTCGATATGGGGAGCCTCAGCGCCTTCTATTCCATATTGCGTCGATAAGAATGGCCATGGCCCCGCCTGGGGAAACTCACTCTTTGAGGACGCCGCTGAATTCGGATACGGGATATCGATTGCCGTTGGACAGCGCCGGAATAAGCTGGCAGACCTTATTAAAGAGGCAATAGCTGCCGGACCGGGGGATGAAATCAAAGCAGCCATGACAGGGTGGCTTGAAGGCATGAACAATTCCGAATCTTCAAAGACTTATGGCAATCAGCTTAAAAGGCTTCTTGCCGAAACCAAAAGAACTCCCCTTCTCGACACCATCCTTTCGATGTCCGACCTTTTTGTTAAAAAATCGGTCTGGGCGTTCGGTGGCGACGGCTGGGCATATGACATTGGCTTTGGAGGTCTGGACCATGTTATTGCCTCGGGTGAAGATGTCAATATTCTTGTTATGGATACAGAAGTTTACTCAAACACCGGCGGCCAGTCTTCAAAAGCAACTCCTGTCGGCTCCGTTGCCAAGTTTGCAGCATCCGGCAAAAAGATAGGCAAAAAGGATTTAGGCAGAATAGCCATGACATACGGATACGTTTATGTGGCATCCATAGCCATGGGAGCAAGCAAGCAGCAGACGATGAAGGCATTCATTGAGGCAGACAAATATCCCGGACCGTCTCTGATAATATGTTATGCTCCCTGTATAAATCAGGGTATCAGAAAGGGTATGGGCAAAACACAGGAAGAGGCAAACCTGGCTGTTGCCTCAGGTTACTGGCCGCTTTACAGGTATAATCCGCCCCTTGTTTCGGAAGGCAAAAATCCATTTATACTGGAATCAAAAGCCCCGGACGGATCCCTCCAGCAATTCCTCTCGGGCGAAAACAGGTACGCTTCCCTCGAAAAGATGTTTCCGGATGAATCCAAAAAGCTCCGGGAAAAGATAGAAAAGGAATATGCAGAAAGATACAATGTCTTGAAGTTCATGGCAGATCCTGCGTCTGTTTGCGGCCGGGAAGAAAAGGAAGAAAAAACGGAAAAGAAAGAAGAATAGCATTATAAAGATATTAAAGAGGGCCGTATGATTTATTAAATCATACGGCCTTTTTTTTCTTTACACTATGAAAAGAATTCTGACTGTCGCCAGCTTTCCATG
>JAHJQU010000411.1 GCA_018819005.1 Pseudomonadota bacterium
AATCGGCGCCATCCCTCCAACCTTTACACCTCCGACAGATATCTGCCGGGTTTTTTTTCTCTTAATTGAAAACGGCATAAAACATCACCAGAATAGAGCTTTAAAGCAACTGTTTTAAGTTCGTGGATTAGCTTTTACTATCAGACAGTTTGTTCTTATTCAAGTTAATTTGCGGATTCGTGGTTTAACAAAACTGTTATGCATTACAAAAACTTATCTGACAGGATTTACAGGATTTAACGGATCAATTGCATCAGGCCGCTCCGGAAGAGCGGCGGGGAAAGCATAGCGTGCAATATCGTTGATCGGCGAAACGGCTCGTTTTTCGAGAATTGCGTCAAACCTCGTCAGAATGGGAACAGGAACAGGCAGCATCGGCATTCAACAGAAACCTCCTAAGTATATAAATCAGATATTGAACAACATAGTTAAAACAATAATACCAGATAGATTTGTCAACAAAATTAGAAAGTTAATGTTGACAATCTCGGAACTTCCCAATATTTAAAGGAAACTATTCAATATATTATATTCCTATGATATCAAAAGGTGCATGTGAGAAATGAAAAGATGCCCGTATTGTTGCGAAGAAATCCAGACTCAAGCTATTAAATGCAAACACTGCCTTGAATGGATTGAACGTCCAAAAGGCGCACCTATAGAAGATCCAGATTCAAACGATCCCCTTCAGGAATGGATTCTCCACGAGATACAGAGCACATCAACTGAAAACATATTCGACGATCTGATGAATAGAATTGAAAAAGAAATCATTCTTGAAGCTCTTAGGAACACTGATAATAATCGCACAAAAGCTGCTGAGCTTCTTGGACTTTCACGTCCAACACTTCACTCGAAAATTGAGAAACACGGGCTCTGATTTGTTTTATAAAAGATTCTGATCAAGAATGTTATCATTATAACAATCTGATATTTAAATTTAAAACATAACAACCGGTTGGAGTAGACGGCAGAATAATTGCAGTTTGCGTAAAAGCCTTAAATAATTTGTCTACCTTGAGCCGTTGCTCACACGGTGCGTTAAGTTTCAAGAGGGAAAATATGTTTCTACTAAAAGAAATTGCAATATCAGGTTTCAAGGGTATCAAGGATAGGGTAGTAATTATACCTCGTCAATTCAACGTGATAGTAGGGAAAAATGATGCCGGAAAATCTACAATTTTAAAGGCGTTAGATTTGTTTCTGAATAATAAAGCTTTCGTCCCTGAAAATCTAAATAACCAGACAAGTCAATATACTGTAATTGAGCTAATTTTCGATCCGAATAACACGCAACACGCAAATCATTATCGATGAAAATGTCTCAACCACCTTTGAGAATGAAGAGTTATTGAACAATAGAGGGTTTCTTCACATTAAAAAGGTATGGGATGGTACTAAGGATGGGCATATAAGTCCTGAGACATTTATTATCAGAAAAAGTTACAAGGATTACGACTATTTCACGCTCACAGAGAAACAATTAATAAAGCTCTGCAAAGACAAGGGTCTTGATGCTGAACCTGGTTTGATGTCAAATCCACAGACAGAGAAAGAGTATAATAATGCCGAAAAACGATCGAGACTAAAAGATGTTTATAAAGAACAATCAATTGAATTTGAGTATATTGAGGAAAAACTACCTACGAGCGGAACGAGTCGGTTAAAAAAAACAGAAAGCGCAATCCGAGATAATCTGCCGAGATTCGAATACTTCCACGCCGATTCACCATTATCCGAAAGTGACAATACCATTCAAAAATATTTTAGAGAGTTGGCATTTAAGGCAATTTCAGAGGATGTTGATACAAGTGAGCTGGAAAATTCAGTGGGTGGAAAGCTACAAATGGTGCTGGATAAGATAACGGATATAATCAATGCTGTTGTACCAGAAAAAGAAAAAGTTAAAGCCAAAGTCACTTTTGACTGGACAAAACTGATTAGCACAGAATTTGAAAGCGCTGGTGATATAGGGGCTGTCCCTCTTAGCTCCCGCGGAGATGGTTTTCGAAGAATTACAATGATGGCATATTTTGAGTATGTTGCCGAACAGAATAATGAGGACCATCAGAACATTATATTTGGTTTTGAGGAGCCTGAAACATTTCTTCATCCGTCCGCACAAGAAAATCTTTTCGATAGGTTATTCGATGTATGCGAAAATGATTATCAGGTTATTATTACAACTCACTCTCCTGTCATAGTATCCAAAACCCAAACAACGGATATTCATCATGTTTACAAAGAAAATGGATTATTCATGTATCTGCCATATATTGATGATATTAAATCAGTAGCCGTGGATTTGGGAGTAACTGTAGACAATCAGTTTGTTACACTATTTGAAAAGGCAAAATGCCTTTTATTGCTTGAAGGAATTGACGATTGCAAAGCAATCAATCATGCGGTGAAGCTCTATAAAGAGAAAGGTTTAATTAAGCAGGATTTTTCAGAATTAAGCATAATTTCTATCCCCGTTGGGGGGTGCGGAAGTATTAAACACTGGGTGTCATTAGACCTTCTGAAAACATTAGATAAGCCATTTTTTATATTTTTTGATTCAGATAAGTCCTCTCCTGAGATGGAATCGCCTAATGCTCAGAAACTTGCCAGTTTTGGTTTCACGGAGGGAAAAGATTTTTACGTTTGCAGAAAGAGGGAATTAGAAAATTATATTATCCCTGAGGCTATATGTACAATTGTTCCTGAGTGCAAACTGTCTTACTCTGACTATTGTGATGTTAAAAAAATCTGTAAAAATAGCCAATATGCTGGGAAGCTCGGTGGTAAAAATATCGCGGAAAAACATTTTTGTTCCTTAAGCTTTGAAGATTTAAAAAAGGCATTTGACCCGAACGATAATGATGACGAATTGGTTCAATTATATAATGCTGTATGCGCAACTATGAACAATGAAACTTAACAAGGCTAATTCAGCCGACGCAAAAAACCGCGCAGCTGATTAGCAGCGTTATGTGCTAATAAGAATGAAATTAAGGAGCATCTTTGATGTCCAACCCCGATGGGTTCTACGAAGATATCCATTGCCATCAAGACGGCTGCGAAAGTTCGCGCCAGACTGCCACGGAATATTACCTCATATGGAAAAGCAGCTACAATCAATACTAAGGCAACCTGACACAGTTCTATTTGTTGGCTCGGGAGTATCTACCTGGGCTGGCCTGCCATCGTGGCCGAGACTCATCGAAGAACTTTCCGAGTTCTTAGCTTCCAAAGGCCACGATCATAGCCTGGTCAAACGGGAGGCAGAACGCGGTGAACTCTTACAAGCAGCAAGCTACGGTTTCGATAAACTCACTCGTCCGCAGATTGGCGAGTTCATCCGGCAAACGTGCCGTATCGGTGAGGCCCAGCCACACGAAGTTCATCACAAACTCGTCACCTTGGGCCCTCGGTGCTTTGTCACCACAAACTATGATCGCCTGCTTGAGGTGAGCTTTCAACAATGGCAGCCTGGCCGTTACTATCGTATTGTGACCAACCGGCAGCTTACTGAGACTGCTGAAATCATAAGTGCCCGCTCCACAGATTTCCTTTTTAAACCGCATGGCGACGTAGAAGATGCAGAAAGCATCATCCTCACTCGTGAGCAATATCGTGCCTTGGCCCCTGGAGGTGAACGGCATAACGCGCTGGAAACGATGCGGATACTTTTAGCTAGCCGACCATTTATCTACGTCGGCTTTGGTCTTCGTGATCCGGATTTCCTCTACGTTCGGGATCTTCTCGCGAACACATACAAAGGAGGGATACGAGATCATTATGCAATAATGGCGGATGTCACCGCGCCAGAGGTGGACTATTGGCGGCGCAACTATGGCATACACTTGATCACTTATCCTACCCTGCATTGTTCGGACAATGCCCGTGATCATAATGCATTGATAGAGTTGCTTGATCGCCTGAGTAGTAGAATTTTTACTCCCGCCGTTATGGTCCCGCCTGATTCAATGGAGCCGGAACTCCCTAGAACAGTACTGGCTTTGGCTCGGCACGCCTCGCGCCTGTCCAGGGTTGAAAAGCCTTCTTTACTATTTCCGCTTCATGCGTACACAGAAAAGACGCCACATGTTCAGCGCACTGTTCCCAACTACCGATTTGGTCAGTATCAAGGAAGCCCAGTTGAGTCACTTCTCGATAACGGACCAGAGAAGCTTATACTAACAGGTCATCCTGGTGCCGGAAAAAGTTTCGCGGTGCGGCACAGTGTAGCGCGATTGGCCGAACAGTTACATGAGTGTTGTCTCGAAGAGATCTTTGACCATAATAGTGTCGTTGTGCCAATTATGGCAGATCTCAAGCTATATAACGGCGACACGTGGAGCCTGCTTGAAAAAACGCTTCCTGCAGGTCTGAACCTTGCTGATCTGATCTCTCGCTTCCGGGTAAAAGTTTACCTAGACGCATTCAATGAGATGCCCCGTGAATACATCGAAAATGGGGAGTGGGAGGCCGATTTTGGCCGCTTCTTGAAGCGCGCTTCTCAAGTATCCATCATCGTCACATCCCGAACCAGCGATGGATTGCGTAAGATGGATATTCCGGTGTTTTGTATTGATGAGGTTAATTATGCGTTTGTCGAAGCCCAGTTTAAGAAAAGGGGCTTCATAGCCACGGGTCTGTTCCAACAAGAAATCTTAACCCTTCTTCAAAAACCCTTCTTTTTCCAACTTATCCTCAGCGGTTCACTTGCTTTACCAAAGCGAGCTCAACCCCGGGACATTTTCAACGTCTTTCTTGCGAGTCTCACCTCGGACTTTCAAGCCAGATTTGGTGTCGCTTTTGACGTGACGAGACCTCTTGCCGCGCTCGCTCATAATGCGATTAATCGGGGAGAAGAAGCCATTCCTGTTGCAACAGCCATCAGGGTGATTCAAGACCAGCTGGCGGCTGCAGGAATGGATAGCGCATATTGCCACAGACATTGTGAATTGGCTTGTGGGAAGGGACTTTTTACTACCCTTTTCCGGTGGGCGCGTTTCGTTCTTTCACCAATCCATCACTGAATATCTGGCCGCTACGGAACTTGCCCGTATTTACGCAGCCACACCTTATATACTGCGGGAAAGACTCTTGCTCAGACGCTGGGACCAAGCGCTCTTCCTCACACTCAGTCTCCTGTCGGGGGAACAAGCAATGAAGTTCATTGAAGACGTGATAGAGATTGACTTCATCCTTGCTCTGTCTGCGGTGAAGTTCATGGAGTATGGAATGGACGATGTTGTGGCGAGGCTCCTTGTTGAGATACCTAAGAAAATGAAAACTGGTGAGGATATGAATTCACTGATTTATTTTGCTTTGGGACCGTCATTCCCTGTCTCACTTCGCCACGAACCTCTACTGAGAACTTTAATTAAGCAAGGAGATGCGGTGGGAGGCGCAGCTGCATCTCTCCTCTTCTCCCTATGCGGAGATGAAGTTCGAGCTGAATTTCTTGAATTGATAGTCGAAAACTGTGACGAATACAATTTCTGTAGTCGGATAGGCGCAGCACTTCGCATTTCGACCTCTGATAAGGATATTCCACAATTGGTCGCTCTGGCGGACAAAGTGCAAAAAAGTCTATCGGCAAAGAAAATTGAGGACTACCAAGGTTTTGCCTCTGCCCTCGGAAACATGCTTTACAATCTATCCCCCAATATTGTCTGTGATGCGTTCTTCAACCGAAGCAAGCCGCTTGAGGAACAGGAGGTGAAACTGTCTGTGCTTCACAGTTTTCTCTGTGACACTAATTATTCGGCCGAGGCTTTGAACATATCTGCAGACCTCTTGTTGGCTGGTGTTGATGAGGCAGCCTCCTGCATCCATAGCATCGCCATATTCAGTCATGATACGGCAAACCTGAATTGGTCATCCTTTGGAGAGGGGCACGTTATGCGCTTGATTCAGCTTGTCCTCGATGAAGAGCTAAATGATTGGGTAATCAATTGCTTAAGGGATCTCTGCCTGGCACGCCCAGACCTCGCTTCTTCGGTCCGGGATACTTACATGAATACTAACGGAATTCTTCGGGCGGCGTTGCTTTATTCAATAGCCACAGATGACCACGGATCATTGTTTGATGCGCTCAATGACATCTGCAATTTCTCACCTGAACAGCTTGACGCGGAGCCATTTGAACTCCTTTTCGACATGGAGCTGAACTGGACTGGTAATGAGAATCTGTTTGTAAGTCTCCTGCGTCTACGCAGCACGAAGTTAGCGCTGAATCTAATAGAACCCATATATATGGACAGCATTGGGATTCTGGATATTGGATCTATTGAATGGTGGTTGGATTGGATTAAAGAGGTCGCAAACACACAAGAAGGCCGGTATTTCGCATTCAGGCTATCATGTCTTTTTTCTGATAAATTAAGGCCCGAAGTAAGGGATGCGTTCGTCAATGAATTTAACAAGCAGGATTCGCCTTACCGAGAAGTCCTTGCTCGAACGATCCTTCTTGCTCGCAGCGATCTTTCAGTCAACCAGCTGAGCGAGGATGCTATCTCATTTCTTCTCGCTGATTTTTCGAACAGGAAGTTTCCTGGCGATTTTGAAGGGCATCTTCTTGAAAACACGGCAACTGAAGCTTTTGTGATTGAGCGATTGCTTCCTCTTCTATCAAATGCAGAAGAACCCCTTCGTAATAACTTAGCCAAAGTGCTTCAGCGGGTCGGAAAACGTCACGGGAGGCGATACGTTGCAACCTGAAATGGCGGATGGGAAAGACGATGGGGACATTCTATAATCCTCAAGTCAAGAGTTTTTTAATAATGAATTATCAATAAGTTATAATCTTCGTCAAAATGCGAGCGCACGTCTCCTGTGGTGATTGTACTCTTCACGGCGAGTTTCTCTCCTTTCGGCGAACCCACTGCCTTAGCGTTACGTTTATTCGACATCCAACCCTGATGGGCGGTGTCCATCATTCCTTATCCAGGCTTTGAGTTCAGAGAGAGGCTCTGTTATTGTCCCGCCCGAAGTTGTTTCACTCATACGCCCTTAAACGAACTCTCTCGCCGAACACTTGGTACTTTACTGATGGCAAATCAATAAGATTACGCCTTGATCAGTAAAGGATCAAAATCCATATCGGTTTTCATCAATTTCCATGATGCACGCCGTTCGATGCTATAAATTGCAATTGACCTCCCCCATGCAATGTATTACTATTACCAGTAATACCAATTACCGGAGGTCAAATTATGAGAGTAACCTCAAAAGGTCAAGTTACAATTCCCCAGTACATCCGCGAAAAATTGGGGATAACCCCATCAACAGAAGTTGATTTTGTCGAGAAAGAAGGCCGCGTATTTTTAGAGAAACAAAAAGGGGGAAAGGCTGTGCCCCGTAAATTTACTAAATTACGTGGCGTTGCAACCGTCAAAATGACGACAGATGAGATTATGGCCTTAACAAGGGCAGATCGATGAGAGGCCTTCTTGTAGACTCAAATGTTATTTTAGATATTTTCCTTGATGATCCTAATTGGGCTGATTGGTCTGAATCTGCATTGGGGAATTATAGCACTTACACAACACTCTATATTAACCCAATCGTCTACACTGAAGTTTCTGTCGGTTTTGAAAAAATAGAAGAATTGGAGTCAGCTCTTCATGAAGGCGGATTCCAGATGTTGGACATTCCAAAAGAAGCGCTTTTTCTGGCAGGGAAAGCTTATCTCAAGTATAGAGCTGGCAAAGGGATCAAGAGATCTCCTTTGCCCGATTTCTATATTGGGGCACAAGCAGCTGTACTTGATCTGGACTTAATTACACGAGACATAACAAGATACCGAACGTATTTTCCAACAGTCAGACTGATCTGCCCATAGAATATAAAGTCGTATCATCGAACAAGCCATTGAACTCAGTTGATGCTCGGATAGTGAACGGCGGAAAGTAATGAAAAAGACTTAAGGAGAGGAATTATGGAATTTAAAGTACTTGTGGAAAAAAGGCGGAGCTGCCGGGTGTTCAAGGATGAACCCGTGACCCGGGAACAGGTTGAATCCATTGTCACAGCCGGGCAGTGGGCTCCCAGCCCCCTGAACCAGCAGCCTTTTCAATTCATAGCGGTGACTGATCCAGCTCTTAAGGCCGGGATCCAGAAGGCCGGGATCTCTGCCAAACAGGCTGTGGCTGACCATGGTGGTCCTGGCTGGGCCCAGAAATACCCCATGGAGTTTGTGGGAACCTGCCCCCTGATCCTTGTGGTGGTCAGCGATCCTTCCCAGGGAGGGCTGGGGAACTATTTCAACCAGCCTCACGGGGCGCTCCAGTCCGCATCTGCCTGTATCCAGAACATGATGCTAATGGCCGCAGACCTGAACCTTGGGTCTCTCTGGTTTACCTTTTTTGATCCTGATCAGGTGAAACAGATTCTCAA
>JAHJQU010000412.1 GCA_018819005.1 Pseudomonadota bacterium
CTGCCCGGAAAGCGGCTGGTCTGTTCAGGAAAATGGAATGATTTGGATGTGGTTGTGAAATTATTTTTGGATAAAAGTGGGGCTTCCCGGCATTTCAGGCGTGAAGAGCGCGGAGTTGTTGCTCTGGGGAAATCAGGTGTAATGACCCCCAGGATGCTTTTTTCAGGGACTGCCGCTTCCGGAAATATACCTGTTCTTGGCTTTGAAATGATTAAAAAGAGTGAAGATCTTGGGAAAGCCTGGGATAATGCGCAAAGCGACGATTTTCGCTTGAGCCTGCTGAATCATTTGGTGTCTGTGCTGGCAAAACAGCATAAGGCTGGCCTGAGTCAGAAAGATCCTCATATAAGGAATTTTCTTTTATCGGGTGGAAATATTTATGCAATAGATGGCGATGCTATTTATGTCAAGTATATGGGGAAACCGCTCTCATATAAACGGAGCTTTAAAAATCTCGGCCTTTTTTTTGCTCAATTCTATCCGCAATACGCAAGCCTGATCCATGATGCCTTTAAATCTTATGCCTGCGAAAGAGAGTGGATACCATCCGATACTCTCTATCATTGTTTGATGAAAGAAGTTGTAAAATACAGGTATAGATCGGAGAAAAAATACCTGAAGAAAATATACCGTGAAAGCACGGCCATTGTATGCAGAAAGAGCTTTGACAGGTTCATGGTTTGCCAAAGAGCCTGTTATGACGAGGCAATGGCCGCTTTTCTCGATAATCCTGATGCCGTGCTTAAAGAAGGAAGAATACTTAAAGACGGAAACAGTTCAACGGTTTTTTTGATCAATTTGTCCGGACGGCCGCTTGTTGTAAAACGATATAATATGAAAAACATGTGGCATGCCTTAAGGCGCTCGTACAGGCAGAGCAGGGCATGGGTCTCATGGCGCAACGCGCACCTGTTGAAGAGTATAGGAATAAATACCCCCAACCCGGTAGCTATGATGGAAAAAAGACTTGGCCCGTTAAGAAGCGTTTCATATATTTTGACTGAATATATCGAAGGCACGGATACTTATCATCTTCTTAATTCAGATAAGGCAGGAGAAATTGATCTCCCCGGACTGGTGAAACAGTTTGGTGACCTGCTCATGAAGTTTGAGTATTCTTCAATAAGTCATGGAGATTTCAAAGCGACGAATTTCATTCTTTCTGATAAAGGATTATTCATTGCCGATCTTGACGCCGTACGCAGGCACAAGCTTAAAGGGAGGTTTAATAAAGCGTTCAGGGAGGATCTCGTTCGTTTGATGCAAAACTGGAAAAACGCACCGCATATTGATGTTTTATTCAGGGATGAGATTTCAAAAATATATAAAATTGTTAATTGAACCTGTTTTTTTATTAAGAGACAAAGACCAGCCCGATCATTCATGCCTAACCAGCTCTTTTGGATCTAATCGTTCTGAATTTAAAAGAGGCGTTTTTCTGCCGTGGGGCCAACTTCCGCACCTGGCTGTTTATACGCTAAAGACTCAACTTCAGACTTCTTAGACTTTCTATCATTTGGTTAACAATTACCTCTTCAGAGTATCGCTGCTCTACTTGTTGACGTCCTGCTAATCCAAAACGAGTTCTCTTTTCCACATCCTTGCTTAGCTGAATAATTGATGTTACCCAGTCATCTTTCTCAATGGCGTGAAAACCCGTTTCTCCGTGAATCACGACTTCTTTGTTGGCACCAACCGCAGAGGTCACAACCGGCATAGAACAGGACATGTACTGAAGAATTTTCAGGGCACATTTGCCCCTGGTCCATGCATTATCCTCCATGGGCGCAATACCTATATGACACTTGGCTATTTCATCAGCTTCAGTCTTCTGAGACCATGGTACGTTAATCACTCGGAGATTTTCAAATTGAATCTCGAAATCCGAGATAACCTTTAACTGAAGCTCGGATACCGAATGACCCAAGCACTCAAAAACATTTCGATGACTCTCCAGGTACTTTCTCGTGGAACGGCTTCCAATCCAAACCAAAGTAAGAACGTCGTATTTTGCAACCTGGTTAACATATACAGCCGGATTAACCGGAGTAGGAATTAAAAAGCATTTGTCGCAGTATTTTTCGGTATTTCCCAGAAGATAGTGATTACCTGCCCAAACAGCGTCACAGGCCCGCAAAGTTCTTTCGAATCCCTCCATTCTCCGTTGCGAAGGAGTGCCATCACTGCGGAGAAATATGGCATCATCCAGATCAAATATCAGCTTAGAGGAACGAAATCTCAATAATCTGAAGTAAACGGCTCCAAATAATTTTCTCTGAATAATTACAACATCGGATGTTCTCGCAAGATTCAGAATGTTAATCCGGTTTCCAAGACTGAACTCACTGGAGCATATCTCTACATCATGCCCCATTCCCCTGAGCCTGGTTGCTAATGGAAGAACTCTGTAACGAGTCGAGGGTTTGTTGTTCCCCTTTGCAATAAATAAAAATTTCATTTGAATTGTAACTTGATTAGGTTACTTTTTTTAAAGAATATGTCCATATTTAAGGTTTTTCAGCAACAACAATAATCTGCTTGGCAAAATCAATACCCAGAAGCCGAAATAGAGAATAGAAAACTATTCTTTCAACGAATTTTTTTAAAAGGGAATCGTTATACAAACGGTAAATATGGGTTACATTAAATCCTGTCAGACTGAGCATACCGCCCAATTCATCGTAGCACCAAGGAGTTATGTGAGTCACATCACGAAGAAATCCCGGCGGGTAATAAATGTTTGGTGTTGTAAGGACTATCTTACCACCAGGAACCAACAATTGGAAACTCTTTTCTATTAATTCCCGGGCTTCTTTTAATCCGAGATGTTCTATAAGTTCAAACGCACAAATGATATCGTATTCCCCGACAATAAGACTGTTGCTCCGAAAATCATGATGATAATTCTGATCAACATCACATGAACGATAGCTCATTTCTCCCCAGTTTTTCGTCAGAAGGTTTTTTAGCTTTCGATCCCCCGCTCCTATCTCAAGCAAACGAATTCCCTTGCCGCCTAAAGGCAGTAAAACCGTATGATATCGCTTTCTAATAGGTAGATGCCAGATGTTTCCAAACTTTGCCGATATTTCCTTTCTCTTTCGGTAAAGGACACTCCAATCAATATTGTGAACAGGGTGATACTGGGTTGATATTTCCCCCTGTTGCATACCGGTTTCTTCTTTTAACTGGTCCATTCTTAATTCCCCAAAGACTCATTTCGATGATATTAAAACTTATCTCAAAAATAACGTAATAGTATTATGGCACATCCAAGTTGGA
>JAHJQU010000062.1 GCA_018819005.1 Pseudomonadota bacterium
GAAATTGTTGTAGAAAAGAATTCCGGCAGATTTGAGACGGATGCCGTCTATTTGAAGGAATTATATCAGGCTGAAACAGGCCTGGCACAGAGAATTTCGGCTTATCTTTCAATTCCGGTTGCTCCTTTAAAAATAGATCCGGGCGATATAACCGAAAAGGTTCAGAAAAAACTTGCCATTAAACTGTCGCAGGAACAGCTTGCTGTTCTTGAAGGGGTATTTTCACACCGCATAGCCGTTATTACGGGAGGACCCGGGACAGGCAAAACAACTCTCATAAGATCTGTTTCCGCGATCTTTGATTCTTTCGGGAAAAAGATCGAACTTGCCGCTCCCACAGGCAGGGCCGCAAGACGCCTTGCGGAGGTGACAGGACGAAAAGCTCAGACCATCCACAGGCTTCTCGGATACAACGCAATTGACGGCTGTTTTGATAAAAACCGGGACAATCCGATTGATGCCGACGCTGTAATAATTGACGAGGCATCGATGGTTGATACTATTCTGATGTATAATCTCGTAATGGCGGTTTCTGTGAATTCCGTGCTTATACTTGTCGGCGATATCTTCCAGCTTCCATCGGTCGGTCCCGGAAATATCCTTTCGGACATGATAAACTCCGGGAAGATACCTGTTTATTATTTGAGCAAAATATTCAGGCAGGCTGGAGAAAGTCCGATAATTGTGAATGCGCACAGGGTCCGGGAGGGTGAATTCCCGATTTTTGAAGAGCCGGATGCCTCAGTCGCTATATCTGAGTTCTGTTTTATTGAGCAGAATAAACCTGACCGTATACCGCCTTTAATTGTTGAGCTTTGCAAAAAAACAATTCCCGACTCTTTCGGTTTTGATCCCGTAAATGATATCCAGGTGCTGACACCCATGCACAAAGGAGTTGCAGGAACCCTGAATCTGAACCAGGTGCTCCAGAAGGCCTTGAACCCAAATCCCGCAATTGTTGACGCTATGGGAAGCAGGTTCAAGGAGGGCGACAAGGTGATGCATCTTAAGAATAATTACCAGAAGGAGGTATTTAACGGCGACATCGGGACTGTTGTTGAAATCGACGGAAAGAAGAAACAGCTTTTCGTGAATTATTATGACAGGATTGTCGAATACGACTTTGAGGAACTGGACGAGGTATCACCGGCATATGCCATATCCGTCCATAAATCCCAGGGTTCGGAATACCCGGTTGTAATCATTCCGCTTGTGACCGAACATTACATGCTTCTTCAAAGGAATGTCTTATATACCGCGATAACAAGAGGGAGTAAAATGGTAATCCTGATCGGTTCAAGACGGGCTTTTGAAATTGCCCTTAAAAATGATAAACCCCGCGAGCGCCTGTCGGGCCTCAAGGAGAAGCTTGGCATTTTCCGCATGGGATGAGGAGTATCCGGCCTTAATGAATCTGTCCGAAATCAATCATTCTCTTGTCAGAATTGCATGCTACATCGCGGTACTTATTGTTCTGTGTGTTTTTGAGATCTTAAGACCGTACAGAGAACCCTCCTTGTCGAGGGTCAAAAGATGGATGGATAACCTCGGCATAACACTTGTCAACAACATCCTGCTGAATCTGGCTCTTGTCCCTCTTGTTTCAGCCAGCCTTGCCTATGCCGGCAAAGCAAGGTCGGGGCTTTTTTACATCTTTGAGTTTCACTTTCTGCTAAAGCTGTTATTGACCGTGATCATAATGGATTTTCTTCTCTATATATGGCACCTTCTTAATCATGTTGTGCCATTTTTCTGGAGATTCCACAGGGTTCATCACAGCGATCTAAACATGGATGTCTCAACGGCTACAAGGTTCCACTTCGGGGAGCTTGCCATTTCAGCCCTTATAAAGGCATCTCTTATCCTGTTTCTGGGAATAGATCTTGTTGGCCTGCTGGCCTTTGACGTGCTTGTCCTTGCAACAGCACAGTTTCAGCACAGCAGTCTCAGGGTCTCCGAGGGGTTTGAGAGATGGTACTGGCTTCTTTTTGTGCCCCCTTCAATGCACCGGATACATCATTCAGTCATAATCAGGGAAAGGGACAGCAATTACGGAACGATTCTTTCCATATGGGACAGGATTCTCGGGACTATGATAAAAAATGTGGATCAGAATAAAATCCGCATAGGTGTCGGGGCATATCCTGATTTTATCAGGCTAAGGTTCTTATCCCTGTTGCTGATGCCAGCAACACGAAAGATAAAATAGAATTGAGAGCTTATCAGTCATGATGGACCAGTAAAAAGCCAAAATCTCACGCTAAGCCGCAAAGATCACAAAGTTAACTTATTAATATTAAATGATATTTTCTTGGCGCGCTTAGTGACTTTATGAGAAAATAAAGTTTTTACGAGTCCATCAGTTATTGTTTATTTAAAAAGATTCAGATACCCGCCATAGCCTTCTTTCTCGAGGTCTTCTTTCGGAATGAAGCGGAGAGAGGCTGAGTTCATGCAGTATCTCAGGCCTGTTGGCTTCGGCCCGTCCGGGAAAAGGTGGCCGAGATGGGAATCGCCATGCTTGCTCCGCACCTCTGTACGGACAGTGAACAGCCCGCGATCTTCTTTTTCCACGATATTTGTCGGCTCAAGGGGTTTTGTGAAACTTGGCCAGCCGGTTCCCGAATCGTACTTGTCGTGAGAACTGAAAAGAGGTCCACCCGAGACGATATCCACATAAATCCCTTCTTTTTTGTTGTCCCAGTATTCATTTTTAAACGGCGGTTCAGTGCCGTCCTTCCGGGTTACCTCGTACTGCAATGGGGTCAGCTTTTTCCTGATAACAGCGTCTCCGGTTTTTTCTCTTCTCCCCAGACTTTTTTGATAAATTGATCCCGGCCGGAATTCCACCGGTAATATTTATATTTGGTCTGATGATTTTTATAATAGTCCTGATGGTAATCCTCCGCCTTGTAAAACTTTGTGAATTTTA
>JAHJQU010000413.1 GCA_018819005.1 Pseudomonadota bacterium
AAACCCTCGACCTGTTCCTGGATGCAGGCATTTCCGGAAACCTCGACGCCACCGATGTTTTAACATCTTTGCGCAGATTTGGGAATTAATACTGTCTAAAAACATCACCAGCACCAAAACAAAAAATCATTTGACAGGATTAACAGGATAATTTGGCCGCTTCGCGGAGGGTGATAAGCACAGTCAAAAATCCTGTCGATCCCTGGCCCAGACCTGGTTTTTCCGGTATCCAACATGCCATCGAGGAGTCGCGCCAGGGCGGGCCTGTTGATCCTGTCTAAATACTTTTGTGAAAAAAACTTATCTGACAGGATTTACAGGATTTGACGGATCAACTGCATCAGTCCACTCCGGAAGAGCGGCCTGAAACAAACATCCGGCAAGCGGATAGGATAACCTTTTACAAAAACACCTTGTAATTGATATTTAACGCTTTACCAAGGCGCTTTGCCATTTCCTTGCCGATGGGGCGCTTGCCGTTCTCCATTTCGGAGATATGGCGCTGAGGAATGCCGGCCAGTTTTGAAAGCTCGGTCTGTGTCAAACCTTCCCGGTATCTTGCTCCGGCCAAAGCCTTGCCGATAAGCTGTGCTTCCGAACATTCAGGGTAGGCCTCACGCCAAGGGATAGATTCGGAAGTATCCACAAAGCCCAGGGGCTTCAGTGCGTCAACTGCGCTTGCCATGTTCGCAATGGGTCCAATAAATCTTAATTCAATCTTTTCAATAGTGGGCTTTTTCGTGTGTGCCTGCATATATAACCTCGATCAATTTTATTTCTTTGTTCTTAACTTCCCATATTGCAACATATGTCGGACGGCCTTTCTTCAAATGGCAGTGATAGCGGCCGCCGGATAGGGTGCTGAAATTCGGCCAGTCTCCCCGGACAGGTCCGTTTTCCTCCATATCTTTCTTTAAAGCAATTAGAAGATTCTGAACTTTTTCAGGCAGCTTCCTGACGCGCTTATGCAGCCCGGTCTTTTCCGTAACCGTCCATTTCATGCTTTGAATCCTATACCAATAAAAGGTATAAAGCAAGTTAAATTTATTTCGTCTGGGGAGAAAATAGGAGCAAATCGTCTTTCACCACCAGATTGCCCCTTCGCAGGCAGGCAACAATAAAAAATTATTTGACAGGATTTACAGGATTAACATGATGTTCTTCTCCCGGTTGGGAGAAAGGGGTCTAGGATTCCAGGGTTCAAGGATTCAATCTGACAGGATTTACAGGATTTGGCGGATCAACAAACTTCAAGCAGCTATTGAAGTCACCTCATTACGAATAGTAATATTAGGATTCTGATTTTTTGAAGGAACGGGCAAACCCTGCTCTTTCAGTAAACTGACATGTTCGATCATTCCCCATTTCGCTTTGTAAACACAATCTTCAATTGAATGCCCAACACCAGAAAAGCCCAATAAGTCAGGTGAATAGAATCCAAAAAAATCGGGTTCTCCTGTTGCCTCAATAATCAAAGAATATTCTAAATCTATCATTTTATATCCCCTCCTTCCATCATGTTAATCCTGTCTAAAATCTTTTGTGAAAAAACACATTTGACAGGATTGACAGGATTAACAGGATGATTTGTCAGACCGCTTCGCGGAGGGGGAAACGCCGGTGAGGTCCAGATCACTCCGATCAGCAACTTACGGCTTTTCTTTCGGTGTACGATATTTGCGTTTAACATCAACACCCGTTGAACCAAAATTGATCAGCAGGCCAACCTCAGCTCCGGTTGCCACCAAATAGTTCACCAACTGTGCCTCGTGAACCTTTCCGAGCCGTTCCACGGACTTTAGCTCGACAATCAGTTCATCTTCAACCAGCAGATCTGCAAAAAAATCGCCGACAACCTGATCTTTGTAGCGGACCTGTAGGGGGCTTTCCGGTTGTACTCGCAGTCCGGAGGCTTCAATTTCGATGATCATCGCTTTTCGATAGACGCTTTCCAAAAAGCCAAACCCCAGGTTGTTATAGACCTGGTAAGCGCAACCGATCACTTTGCGGGTTACGCCTTCTTTCTCCACCGAACAATCTCCCTTCTGACAGGATTTACAGGATTAACAGGATAATAAGACCGCTTCGCGGAACCTGGATCACATTATGGATCAAGTCATCTTTCTCCACCAGATTGTCTTCCTCGCCACAGGTGGTGGCTTATTGTCTGTCCGGCTTCCGGCCGGAAGGCAACAATCCTGTAGATCCTGTTGATCCTGCCTAAATACTTTTGTGAAAAAAACTTATCTGACAGGATTTACATGATTAACATGATAATCAGACCGCTTCGCGGAGGGTGATAAGCACAGTCAAAAATCCTGTCTATCCCTGGCCCAGACCTGGTTTTTTCGGTAGCCGGAATCCTATCGATGAGTCGCGCCAGGGCGGGCCTGTTAATCCTGTCTGAAATCTTGCAGTTTTTTCAGCGAAGAGACATCGATATTATACTTCTTCACCCGGTGCCAGAGGCTCCGCTGGTTGATGCCGAGAATCTGTGCGGCCCTCGCCTGAATTCCTCCGGCACGGGATATCGCCTCGATGATTATCCCCTTTTCAATCTCTCCCAGGCGGTCATCGAGTGACCTGCCGTCTTCAGTTCGTCCTGCAGTTGATCCGGGAAATTCTCCGGCAAGATTTTTCGGGAGATTGGCAGGTTCAATAATAGTTCCTTCGGCAAGAACAGCCGCCCGTTCGATTACATTACGGAGTTCCCGGACGTTTCCCGGCCAGTCAAATCTCAGGAGAATCTGCATGGCCGCCGGAGATACCTCAATCGCTTTTTTTGATTGCTGCAGAAAGTGCTCTACAAGAAAGGGGATATCCTCCCTTCTTTCTCTCAACGGCGGAAGATGGATGGAAAAAACATTCAGACGGTAGAAGAGATCTTCCCGGAAGGCGGTATCCTTTACCATCGCCGTCAAATTCTTGTTGGTAGCGGCAATAAAGCGGACATCCACGCGGATCTGACGCCCCCCCCTACACGTTCGAATTCCTTTTCCTGCAGAACACGCAGGAGTTTTGCCTGAGTCGCAAGGGGCATGTCTCCTATTTCATCGAGAAATATCGTTCCGCCGTCGGCGAGTTCGAATTTGCCTTTTTTCTGGGCAGCGGCGCCGGTGAAAGAGCCCTTCTCGTGGCCGAAGAGTTCGCTCTCAAGAAGGCCTTCCGGGATGGCAACACAGTTGAGCTTTATAAAGGGTTTCCCCTTCCGCAAGCTCTGTTCGCAGATGCCGGCCGCTATCAGTTCCTTGCCTGTGCCGCTTTCGCCTGAAATGAGAACAGTAGAATCGGTGGGCGCCACCTTCATTATCTGCCCGAAGATCGCGCGCATGGCCCGGCTCTGACCAATGATTTCCGGGAAGAGTTCCCTCACCTCCACTTTGTTCAGAATAGTCGTGACCTGGTCAAGAACGCGGTGGATATGCTCGATATTTTCGGAAGGAGTTACCGCATTACCTTGAGAAGGCCGTATCATTACAGGGAGCTTTTCGGCGGTCTTTACGAAGCGGGTAATCGGACTGAGTATAAATCGAAGGATTAAATAGCTGCACACAAAAGAAAAGAGTATGGAAGCAAGGCCGAGCCAGAAAATCGGCCATCCAGGATCAGATTTCAGCCCGGAATAACGGGACATAACATGGTAGGTCATGATTACGACAATCAGCGATATCCCGCTGAAAATGGCAGGAATCAGGATATAGGGGCTGATGGAGATTTTTCCGCGTTTCACTTAACCATCTTGGTCATATCCCACATCGGCAGGAAGATCGCAAGGGCGAAAAAACCGACGACGGCGGCGAGACCCACAACAAGGATAGGGCCGAGCGCGTCAGAAAGTCCCTTTACCGCGTAGGAGACCTCGTCATCGTAATGAACGGAGACCTGGTGCAGCATGTCCTCGATGTTGCCCGACTCCTCTCCTATGGCGACCATGTCAACCACCATCGGTGGAAAGTACTTTGCCTTTTTTAAAGGTCCCGCTATCCCCTGCCCTTCCCTTATCTTTTCGCGGACTATTTCAAACTCCCGTGAAATGGCCGAATTGCCGATAGTCCCGGAGAGAATATCAAGCGACTGCATCACCGGAACGCCGCTTGCGTGCAAAATGGAAAAGATGCTGGCAAAGCGGGACATGGCCGCCTTTTGAAACAGGGGGCCAAACAACGGCAACTTAAGCAAAAAGGCGTCGAGGACATAGCGTCCTTTTACAGTACTAAACCACCACCGGAGCCCTATTATCAATCCGAACACCACCGGGATAGCGATGCTCCAGTAATCCGCAATGATCGCATAGAGAAATAACGCTATTTTTGTTGGGATGGGCAGCTCCAGTCCGACTTTGGCAAACATGGATGCAAATTTGGGGATAACGAAGGTGAGCAGAATGAAAAAGGCGAGGCCCAGAGCTATCAAAACGATAATCGGGTATTGCAGGGCGGATTTGATATCGCTCTTTACCTTTGCTTCATGTTCGATAATCTTGATCAGACGGTCGAGGACATTGATAATGGTACCACTTGCCTCGCCTGCGCTTACCATGCTGAGATAAAGGGGGGTAAATATCGTGGGGTGTTGCTTCATCGCGTCATATAGCGTTGCCCCCGTCCTGATATCCTCTCCGATGGTCGAAACAACTTTTTTCAGGGTTTTGTGCTCGGTCTGGTTTTCTAAAACCTCGAAGATTCTGATGATGGGAATACCCGCATGCATCATGGAGCGAAACTGCTTTGAAAATAAGATAAGATCTTTGCTGCTGATGCCGATTCTTGCATTGATTTTGTCTAACAGTGAAATGCCGGAGGCCTTGGCCGCGCTTGCCGGAGTTATACCTGATGGGATATACCCTTTTGAAAGCAGAAAGCTTTCCACCGATTCCACGGAATCGGCCTCGACTGATCCCGAAACATTTGCGCCGCTTTCATCAATTGCCTGATAGGAAAAAGAAGCCATAAGGTTACACCATGACCGCCGAAGCGGCCTCCTCGAGTGTCGTAATCCCCTGAATCACCTTGGTAGCGGCGTCGTCTTTGAGGGTCCGGAGCTTCCCTGCCGCAACGGCCGCCCGCGTTATCTCCTGGGACGATTTTCTCTTCAGAATCATCTCCTGGATCATTTCATCGTTAGCCAAAACCTCGAAGATGCCCGTCCTTCCCTTATAACCGGTTTCCATGCACTGGTAGCAGCCTTTGCCGCGCTGAAAATCGACATTTTCCAACTTATCAAGACCCCAGGCGACAAGAACTGCCTCAGACGGCCGGTACGACTCTTTGCAGTATGGGCAGATGGTTCTCACCAGCCGCTGGGCGAAGGAGACCAGGAGCGCCGAAGAAACGAGAAAAGGTTCGACCCCCATATCGATGAAGCGGGTAATAGCGCCGGCGGCATCATTCGTATGGAGCGTGCTGAGCAGACGATGGCCGGTCTGGGCGGCCTGGATGGCGATGCCGGCCGTTTCGGAATCCCGTATCTCCCCAACCATTATGATATCGGGATCCTGGCGGAGGATAGCCCGGAGACCGCTCGCGAACGTCATGCCGGCCTTGCGGTTTAGCTGTACCTGCCGGATGCTTTCGATCCGGTATTCGACGGGATCTTCGAGGGTGACAAGATGCATATCCGGCCGGTTAAGTTCGTTCAGGATAGCGTAGAGGCTGGTGCTCTTGCCGCTTCCCGTCGGTCCGGTGCTCAGGATCATGCCGTAGGCCTTGTGGACCATATTTTGGACTTTTTCGCGATCCGACTCCACCATTCCGAGACGGTCGAGGGTATAGATGCTTGCGCTCATGTCGAGAAGTCGCATGACGACATTTTCACCATAGAGCGTGGGCATGCAGGAGACACGGATGTTGATCTCCCTTTTCTCGATCTTGAGCGTAAAGCGCCCGTCCTGAGGAATACGTGAAATGGTTATATCCATGTTCGCCAGAATCTTCAGCCTGGCTATGATAGGCAGAGAAAATGATTTCGGTGGAGGAGGCACGTCGTAGAGCTTACCGTCGATCCGGAACCGGATCTGCATTGTCTTGACCATCGGGCTGATGTGGATGTCGCTTGCTCCCTCCCGTACTGCCTGGGCAAAGATGGAGTTGACCAGACGGACCACCGGGGCTTCACCGGCCATATCCATCAGTGAAGAGATATTTATCTCTTCAGTAGCCCGATCCTCGTTCTTTGCCGTAACTTCGGTTTCGGTATCAATTTCGAGGGTTTCCAGTACGCCGCCCATGCTGGACTGTATTCCGTAAAGGCTGCTGATAAGCTGGTTGACTTCCCGTTCAGTGCATACAACCGGTTCAACCTCGTAATCGGTCAGGACTTCGATAGCATCGAGAGCCTTGATATCGAGCGGATCGGTCATGGCGACGTTCAGGAGCCTTCCTATTTTGCGGAGGGGCGCCAACTGGTACTTCTGGGCTTTATCGAGCGGGATCAGGGTGGTGAGCTGGATGTCGAGAGGATACAGAGCGGGGTTATATTTCTCGATCTTGAGCTGCCGGCTCAACAGATCAACGATCTGGCTTTCAGTGGCCATTCCGCGGCGGATTATGTACTGTCCTAGCTTAATACCGGCCTTTTTCTGTTCCTCCAGGGCGTGCCTGAGCAACTGTTCCGTTATCAGTTCGCCCTCGACGAGCATCTCTCCCAGTCTCTTTTTTACGATCATATATTATCCCTCTCGACGGCTTCGTAAAAAGATAGTTTTTCACACTAAGGCACAAAGGCACAAAGAAAGGCTATTGAAAACATCCAGTCTTGTCTTTGTGTTCTCCGCGATTTTTGTGTGAGAACGACTTTTTACTTTGCCGTCCGAATTTCGACTTTTTACAGTCCATCAAAGTTCAGTTTGCAAAATAGACTGCGTCCTGTCCTCTGTTTCTCATGATTTCCGCAACATACGCAGCTTTTTCAGGCAGTTTCCGGATAGCTTCCTTTGCCTCAGCTTCACCGGCAAAACCGTTTTTAAGGACTATCGAAAAAACAAGGCCGTCATTTCTGTCCCACGATGGTATCAGACGGATGCCCGGCTGATCCGCGGGATAGTCCTTGAACAACTGGTAAGCCTCATTAAGGCCTCTCTTTTGCGCGATCTGCACCCATATTTTCCCCGGCGGGAGGGGATTATCTTTCACCGGTATTGCTGGAAAATGTATCGACTCTCCGGCCCAGACCCTGTTCATATCTCTTATCTGGGGGTTCGCTTTTATCAGCGCCTGATAGCGGGCGGTTTCGATGCTTCCGTAAATCTCCCGCAACAGACGAAACACTGTTCCGCCACGCCGAATCTTCAGATATCCGAGACTCCCGGGTATTGCAGGCTCAGGCTTCGATACCTCCAAAGCCTTCTGCACCGGCGGAGGTGTGACATCCGGCGTGACGATCACCACCGGTTTTACGACATTAACCGGGGCGGTCACAACCGATTCTATCACAGCAGCCCTGTTTTGAACAGGTTCCGGTTGTTTTTCCGCAGGCTTCAGAGAGGAAGCCGACTTGGTACCGTTCAATAATCCGGGCATCAATGCCACAATAACCAGAAGCATTACAGTGAGAAGTCCCACCGTAGCCCATCTTTCTTTTCTTATCAGTCCCGGCATCAGCCGCCTTGAAGTAGAGCGAACCAGAAACCAGCCGGCTCTCGTCCGGTTTTGAATTATCAGCGCAAGCATAATCTGATGACAGAAGGTGATAATCTTTCGCGGATAGCCGCCTGTAGCCAGATATACCGCCCATATCCCGGGAAGTGTGAAGATTTCAGGCATATCGGACGGTCGGCCGCCCCGTGCAAGCCGGAAACGGATCATCAATCTTGTTTCCCTGAAATTCAGGGGTTTCAGAAAAGAATATCGGTTGACCTGTCCGCGAAGTTCGCGTGTGCTTTCAGAATCTGCCTGAATTCGTTCTGGGCGAAGATGACTATCTGGAGGAGCTTGAATTCATTAGTTTCGTAGTTGAGAAACTCGCGGAGTATTTCCATACAGAATTCCGGGAGTTTCTGCCCCTCGTCTATTATAAGCACGACCGTTTTCTTTTCGTCCACGCCTTTCCGGAACAGATATTTTTTAATATATTCCTTTAGCTGCCACTCGCTCTCTTCCTCCCCCGATCCGGACATGCCGAAGGTAATCGCGACGGTGGTCAGAAATTCGCGGGGATTGCTGAAAGATGGCCAGCTCCAGTTGCTGGAGGCAGGCCAGGTGTTCCGTTGACTGGAAGAAAAATTCCGGCTCCGGCGAATTAGAGAAAGGTTCTTTATGCAGATTCAGGATCTTGAAATAATCCATTTAACGATACCTTTAGTCATTCCGCCAGAGCACGTCACAATGATGATTCTTCTCCCAATATAAAATTATTTCGCTGCGGGCGGCGCCTGTTTCGCATCCGCAACACTTAACTGCTGCAGAATTTTCGGCGTGATGAAGATGAGCACCTCTTCCATTTTTTCGCTCTTCGATTCGCCCTTGAAAAGCCAGCCCATGACCGGAATATCCTTTAGCCAGGGTACGCCTGCGTCTCCACCGAGGGCTCTTTGCTTGGTAAGCCCCGAAATTACGATGGTCTCACCGTCTTTTGCGATAAGTGAGGTCACCGTCTGTTTCTTGATGATAAAGGGGTTTCCATCGACAGACCTGGATGTATCCACCTCGTCTTTCTTGACGATGATCTTCATCAGCAGGTTTTTTCCATCTATGACATGCGGCGTGATTTCCAGACGAAGTACGACATCCTCAAACTTTACAGTCCTTGTGGGCGGGCTGACGGAGGTATCAAGCGTCGAATAAGGAATTTTTTCACCGTTTTCCGTAAAGGCCATCTGATTATCAAGAGTTGTGATCGAAGGACTCGAGAGGATGTTCAGCTTGCCGTCCTTCTGGAGGGCGTTTAACTGCATCTCGAGGATATTCCCACCAAGGGCCCCGAACATGAGGCCGAGCGAACCAGACGCTGCCCCTGTCATCGCGGCTGGGAAGTTGACGCCAAACCCATGGTCGCTGATTCCGCTGCTTCCGTATAGAGGTGTATAACCGCCATCCAGGGGATTGGTGGCCGGGGTCGTGCTGCCGCTTGAACCGCCCGGCGTTATATAGAGGTCGCGGTTTCCGATGCCGCGTCTGGTCATCCCGCCCCACTGAATTCCCAAATCCCGGGCAGTATCCTTCGACGTCTCCACGATGTTGGCCTTGATCTGTATCTGGGGAGTCGGCTTGTCGATCGCTTCTATTATTGGTATCATTTTGATAATATCATCCCTGATTGCCGAAATTATCAGGGAGTTGCTGTGTCCATCCACACGGACAGATCCGCGCGGCTTGTCCTCCTTGTTCCTGACGAGGAGACTCTCAAGATTTTCCTTCAGATCCTGTGGTTTAGCATAGTCTATAGGAATAACAACGGTGCGAAGGGGTTCAACCCAATTTATTCCCTGTTCCTGAACTTTTCGCTTCAGAGCCAGATCAGCGTCCTCCAGCGTCATTACGCGGATGACATCGCCTTCCCACGCGTAAGTGAGACCCTGTGTCCGCAAAATCCCGTTGAAAGCCTGGTTCCACGGAACATCCCGGAAATCAATCGTCATTTCCCCCTTGATCTCGTTCTTCACGAGGATGTTCATGTCCACGATCCGGGCAAGGGCTCGCAGAATGGTCCTTACGTCAGCCTGGCGCAACTTAAGGTTAACCGCCTGCGTCGGAAGTTCCCGGATGGTCTCTTCCGTCAGGTCCGTTCCGACAAGCTGCTGCGCGAAAGCCGCGCCCCTGTCACGGGGAGCCGGGGAATGGCCTGTGGCTGTTTCCCCCATTGTGGACCATTTGTCGAAGAGGGGATCCTTTTTGACGGTCTCATTGCCGGCGCAGCCGAAAAGCAGCATTGCAGACAGAAGGATGCCCGTCAGGCCTCCCCACGGATATTTAGATTTGATGTAAGCCATCGGTGCCTCCCTTTTACTCCACCATGGGCACACTTATCGTTGCCCCGATTCCGCGGTTTTCGATCACGACCTTTACGGGGGAAATACTTCTCAGCATATACCCCTTCACGTCGAGAGCTTCGCCTTCCTTATATTCCATGCCATTTACGATAGCCATCTTCTTACTGCCCACCTCGAAGTAACCGCTATAGACGAATTCAATCTTCACAACAGCGGCGTCTTCTTTCGCCTTTCTGGCTTTGGCCTCGTTCCACTTCATGAGGTCCCTGCTGCTCAGGAAAGGGTCCCGCGCCCATTCTTTTTCAGCGCGGGCAAGGATCAGTGTGCCGGGATTTTTCATCGTGTCCGTTTTAAGACTCCCCGCCACACTGCTTACGAATGTATTCAGTTCAGCGGTCTTCTGTGCAATATTTTCCGTTGTTCCCGGGCTTTTCTTTTTGGGCGACAGGTAAACAAAGGCGGCGATAATTATCGCGATCGCCATCACTCCCAGAATGATCTTCTCCCGCTTAGCCAGTTTAGCCATAACAAACCTGCCTCCTCATCCTACGGCCACCCAGATCTTCATACTGAATTCCATGGCGTCCGGTTTCTGCTGAATCGAAATCTCTTCGATATGCTGTATGTAGGGGATGGCCCCAAGATTGATGAGAAATTTCCGAAGGTCAAAAAATTTTCCCCTGATGATGGCGTCCACCGACAGAAATTTGCCGCTGTTCGTCACGGTGGACGGATTCGGAACAGCCGAAGCAAGTGACATTCCGCTCTTCTTTGCCGCTGTTCTGAAAACGAGAGGAAGCGTAGTGATCTCCTTATGATCCAGTATGCCTTTTTCCGGGAGGGGCAGTATCTCCGAGTCCTTCTTCTCGATCCTGGCCTTGAGAGCCTGATATAACGGCGCAAGCGCCCGCTGCTCTTCTATCCGGAACCTGACATCCTCAGTCTTCGCGGCAAGTTCCTCCATCGTCCTGTTTGACGGAATGAACCAGAGTAATATAAAAAGGATAACGCCGATCAGGCAAACCCCCATATATAAAATGCTCCGCGGCGGAATTTTAAAATTCAGCTTCATATCAGCCATGGATCTTTTCCTCCACATTCATATTCAGGATAAAATGGAGCGCTTCACCCTTAAGGTAAGGTTCCACCGAGCTCTTGCCGATAGTCACCTGATTGAAAAGGGGTGAAGCATCAAGTATCATAATATACCTCGCAAGGGCGGCTTCCAGTTTCTCCCGTTCGGTCAGGATGATTCCCTCCAGCGTCATCTTCTCAACCCGCGCCTTCGGATTCTGCCCGGGTGTCTTGGCGTCAACGCTGCTCTGTGTAAAACTGAGGCTGGCCTTCATATCGAGAAGGCGGATGTTCTCCGGCGTCAGCTCGGTAATCTCACCGATTACCACCATGCCGAGATACCGGTCGGCATAAACCTTTGAGAGCTCCTGCCGCTGGTTGACCACGTCAACCATTTTCGTAAGCTGGTTCCGATCGACGGTTGGGCCAAGCCGGGTTAGCTCTGTTTCCAATCCGGCAATCGCCGTTTTCTTCTGCCCGATTGTATGAATCCGGTTAAAGAATACCCCGGAGCAGATAAGAAAAACGACTACGACGGCAGCGATAATCGCCCTGTTGATCCGCTTTGCGCTCTCCTCACTCTCCTTCTCCTTGCTGGTGAACAGGAGGTTCGGAGTATTGACGTTGTCCGAAAGGGCTATCCCCAAGGCCGGCGCGAAGGCTATGCGCTCCGAGAGGCACCCGGAGTCGTCCACATCCTGGCAGACCGGAATCGAATCCTGCACGCTCAGCGGGTCCAGCACTTCACAGGCAATTCCGAGCTGAGTGCCGAGATAGTCGATCATGGGCGGGTAGATGTTCATGGCGCAGGAGACGAAGATCCTGTCGATTTTTTCGTTGCCCTGGATCGAGGTAAAGTTCTCGAAGGTTCTTTCCACCTGACGGGCGAGCCGGTCCAGGGCGGGCTGAATCATCTCGAAAACCTTATCTTCAGTGAGATCGAAGTCGGCATACGCTTTATGAGGATCAGTTGAATCCGGGCTGATGGAAAGTATTATTTTACGGGCATCTTCAGGTGTCAGGGGAGCCGCCTCATTGTATTTCAAATAGCTGTACTGCCCGATCAGGGATTCCACCATGCTGCTGATTCCCGCCCTAATCCCTCGCGTCATAACGAGGTTGCCCTCTGAATAGACGTCAATCCGCGAAAAATCATTTCCGATGAAGAGACTGGTATGCGGACCTTCCTCTGTCGGCATCCATCCGGTCCGGAAAAGGTTCTGTCCCGCAAACGGGACTATCGATATCCCTGCAAGGGGCCAGCCTATTCTGAAAAAGAGGTCTTTGAGAGCCTCCACCTCCCTGCGGGGCGCTATGTAGAACATGACTGCCAGCTTGGGAACGCCCTGCTCGACTACCTCACCCTGGACTTCGAAATCAAAGATCATCTCTTTTTCGTCGAAGGGAACTTCCTTTTTGGCAGTCCAGAAAACCGCGTTACGGATCTGTTTCTTGCCGACCCTTGGGATGCGTATGCTGCGCAGTTCGACATGGGCCGACGACATGATGACCCACAAGTCCGACTGCTTCGGGGATCCGCAGGCCGATGAGAGGGATGACTTCAGGAAGGCCGCGAATTGAGGCGAATCCATGGGAGTTTCAGGCGGCAGGGCGAAGCGCCGACGGTCAATGATCTTCGTGGAACCCACTAAGCCTGTTGTGGTTCGGACAATACGGAGATACTCATGGCCGATATCGATGCCTGTTGTGGACGATTTTCCGGAGGAAATTGAAAACTTTGCTGGAGACCTGACGGTCCCGGGCTTTTTGGTTGGGGGTTCGGCAGGAGCCGACCCTAACTCCTCCTTGCTGCGGATGACCTTAAGAAGCTTTTCCGTTGATGTAATGTCACCGAGTTGAGTCACTTCAGAACCCCTTTCCTTATAATAGTTGATCCTGCGACCCTCATATGTATCTGATCCTTTGAGCTTCCGACATTCTGATGGCCTTTTGCCTGTTATCAGAAGTGCCTGGATACTGTCAAGTTTTTTTATTCATTAAAGCTATTTGCTCAACTTCCATTTGGAGAAGGAGGTTAAGATATAAAATTGCTTTTTACGAGTTCATCAACATTATCTTTTTAAAATCTTATAATATCATTTTCAGCGAGTTTGCCTGTCAGGAAAACCTTATTTTGTCTGTAGGGAAATCCCTACAAAGAGAGATTTTTGCTCAACTCCCGGAAAATTGTTTTGAAAACTCCTTGCAAGTTTAATTACATCCACAATTATCCACAAATTTATATTGCGTTTTATTCGTTTTAAGGCTTATAAATTATTATAAAAATAATTACAAGTATTTTATTTTTTTCTTGACACATACATTAAATTGTATCATTTATATATAAAAAGTGGGCCAAAGTGGTTATATCTGGATAATCATGCATAAAAATGGTGGAATATGTTTAGAGGAACATCTTTTCATACGATAGATTCCAAAGGCCGCATAATAATTCCCGCAAGGTTCCGCGATATAATTAAAAACGGGGATCAGGACGGGGTTGTTGTGTCAAGAATGGACGGAACTCTTTACGCATATCCTTCTGAAGAATGGAGAAAGATAGAAAACAAGATTCTCTCTCTTGCCGAAAAAAGTGACAGCATGCGCCGCTTCAGGAGAATATTTATCGGAGCGGCATTTGAATGCTCCTGCGATAAACAGGACAGGATCCTGGTTCCGCCTGCCTTAAGACAGTACGCTGAGCTCGAAAAAGATATCGTACTTGTCGGAGCCCTTGATCATTTTGAAATCTGGTCGCTTGAAAAATGGAATATAGAACTGGAAGAGATGGAAAATGACAACAAAAAGGAGGATGTAAGAAACGAAATTGCGAAATTAGGAATCTGATATATGCAGATTTACCATGTCCCTGTCATGACAAAAGAGATTTTATACTATCTTGACTGCAAGCCGGGAAAGATTTTCGCAGACTGCACTCTCGGAGGTTCCGGCCATGCAAAGGCCATTTGTGAAAAAATCATGCCTGATGGCCTGCTGATAGGGATTGACCAGGATAAGGATGCAATTGAAAACGCAAAGAATGTTTTAAAGCCTCACCTGCAGAATGTACGTCTGTTCAAAGGCAATTTCGTTCGCCTCTCCGAGTTCCTTTCAGAATCAAATATTTCAAAGCTTGACGGCATATTGCTTGATCTGGGCATTTCTCTCCATCAGATTGATTCGAGCGGAAGAGGTTTCAGCTTCAGAAGAGAGGAACCCCTCGACATGCGGATGGATACCGAATCGGATACGACGGCAGAAGATCTGGTCAACGAGTTGGACGAAACAAACCTCGGAAAGCTTTTCAAGAATTACGGAGAAGAACGCTGGGCGGGAAATATCGCGCGCAATATTGCAAAAGCAAGGAAAACGGCGCGTATAGAAACAAGCGCGCGCCTTTCTGAAATAGTTTGTGCTTCAATACCGAAAAAAGCGCAGAACAGGCAGAAAATCCATCCCGCGACACGAGTCTTCATGGCTCTAAGAATCGCTGTTAACAGGGAACTCGAAAATCTTTCTTTATTTATGGATGGGGCTGCCGAACTTCTGAATCCGGGAGGGCGTATCTGTATTCTCACATTTCATTCTCTTGAGGACAGAATAGTAAAACAGAAGATAAGAGAGTTTGAAAAGGGGTGTATTTGTCCCCCGGGTTTTCCCATATGCGTATGCAATAAAACAAAGATATTGCGGACACTGAATAAAAAGGCTCTCCGCCCGGATCAGGAAGAGATTTTTTTAAACCCGATGGCACGAAGCACGAAGCTGCGGGCAGCGGAAAAAATACGGCAGGGACATGCGTAATACAAAAAAAAACTCCCGGAATAAAGAAACAGGCCTGAAGCTGACTGCAATATGGTCAATTATCGCAATTGTCTTCATAGCAGAACTTTTTTTATATACATGGTGCAGAGTTCAATGCGTTAAAACCGGATACGAGATAACCAAAGAGACCGATAAGCGGTTAAAGCTTTCATCATTGCAGAATAATCTCAAGGTTGAAATCGCCCATCTTAAATCACCGCAGCGAATAGCAAAAATTGCGACCACGCAGCTCGGCCTCATAATACCAACACCTGAAAAGATGATAATAATCCCATGAGAGATGTTGAAACAAAATATATAAAATTCCGGATAACGATAGTCGGCTTTGTTTTTACCGCTTTCCTTTCCGCTATCGGGGCAAAAGCCGGATACCTGCAGATCTACCAGAGTTCATGGCTTGCCAAAAAAGCTTCCGCACAGTACGAAAGGCCGTTTAAAGAACTTGGGAAACGCGGAACTATCTTCGACGCTAATCTGCGCGAAATGGCCGTTTCAATAAATGCGACATCAATTGCGGCCTACCCGCGTAAAATTCAGGACCCTGCGGCAACCGCAAAGATGCTTGCAAACTCGCTGAATATGGATTCCAGAATCCTTCAGGGAAAGCTCCTTGCAAAGAAACCCTTCGTATGGGTAAAGCGGCAGGCCACACCGAAGGAGGTCAACGCTGTAAAAAGCCTGAACCTTGACGGCGTCGGATTCCTGTCTGAAACCAGCAGATTCTATCCTCAGAAAACGCTCGCGGCACAGACAATAGGCTTTACCGGGATGGACGGAAACGGACTTGAAGGCATTGAATTTTATTATGACAACCAGTTAAAAGGCTCCGACTTCGAGTATGTTGTTTTAAAGGATGCTCTCGGGCAGGGTTTTGATTCTGAAAAGACAACTACAGATTACAGCGGAAAGAATATTGTCCTTACCATCGACCAGACAATCCAGTACATAACAGAAAAAGCATTGAAAGAGGCTGTCGATGAAAACTTTGCAAAATCCGGCATAGCGGTAGTAATGTCGCCCAGAACCGGCGCAATCCTTTCAATAGCGCAGTATCCTTCATTAAACCCGAATTCCTATGAAAAATTCGACAGGCATCTGTGGAGAAACAGGGCAATAACAGATCCTTTCGAGCCGGGTTCAACAATGAAGATTTTTACTGCCGCCGCGGCAATTGAATATGGCAACTGCTCTGAAAACACGATTTTTTTCTGCGAAAACGGGGAATATAGAATCGGAAAAAATACAATCCACGATACACACCCTTACGGATGGCTGACTCTTAAGGAAGTTGTAAAGTTATCGAGCAATATAGGAGCATTCAAAGTAGTAAATAAAACAGGTCCCGAATACCTTTACAAAACCCTGAAAAATTTTGGATTTGGTGAAAAAACAGGAATCAACTGCCCGGGTGAAACATCCGGCACCGTTGCTTCGTACAAAAACTGGCGCGCCATCGATGTTGGAGCAATATCATTCGGCCAGGGAATTTCCGCTTCTCCCCTTCAGCTTGTCTCGGCTGTTTCGGCAATAGCCAACGACGGGATTCTCATGAAGCCCTACATAGTTCAGGCCATAATGGATCAAAAAGGCTTTACCGTCAGCCGGTTCGATCCGATCCAGGTACGCCAGGCTATTTCGTTCGCGACCGCAGACAAATTAAAGAACATATTGATGTCCGTAACAGAGAAGGACGGGACAGGCTTTAACGCGGCGCTTGAAGGTTATACGGTGTGCGGTAAAACAGGAACTGCCCAAAAAATCGATGAAACCGGGAGATACGCGAAAGGCAAATACATTTCATCCTTCGTCGGCTTTACTCCGGCTGAAAATCCGGAAGTTGCCATTCTCGTCATGGTAGATGAACCGACCAGAAACCATTACGGAGGAATTGTATCCGCTCCTGCTTTCAAAAAAATAGCTCAGGAAACCCTGACGTATATGAACATCCAGCCTAAAAACAGAGATGCCGGCAAGCTGAGAGTTTCCCGGGAAAGAGGGTTATTAGGGTGAAGCTGTCGGAACTCGTAAAAACTGTCCGCGAAACGCAAACTGCCGGAAATCCTTATCCTGCGCGGGATGATTCGCCTTTCATTTACGACCCCGAAATCGAATCGGTGCATTACAGGGCTCAGGATGTCAGGCCGTCAGGTCTTTTTGTCGCGATTTCCGGGCTTTCGGCAGACGGCCACGATTTTATTGACGAGGCGATGGCAAGAGGGGCTTCTGCTGTTGTTGTTCAAAAACCGGTAGAAAGTAATCTTATTACAATTCAGGTTGAAAACACCAGGAAGGCGCTGGGCAAAATCGCCGCAAAGTTCTACGGCAACCCTTCCATGGAACTTGTAATAATCGGCATCACAGGAACAAACGGCAAGACGACCACTTCATATATAATCGAAAGCATTCTTTCTTCGGCAGGCTTTAAAGTCGGTGTTATAGGCACAATCAACTATCGTTTTTCGGGAAAAACTTTTTCAAATCCCGTTACAACCCCCGAATCTCTTGATCTCCATAGAATTCTTTCCGAAATGGTGAAAGACGGCACAACCCATGTGGTCATGGAGGTTTCTTCCCACGCCCTCGATCTTTTCAGGACAGAGGATTGTTTTTTTGACGCCGCCATTTTCACAAATCTCACCCATGATCATCTTGATTACCACGGAAACATCGAAGCCTACTGGTCATGCAAGAAAAAATTATTTACCGACATACTTCCTTCAGGGCCTAAAAAGGAGAAAGCTTTCGCGGTAATAAACTGTGATGACGCAAGGGGTAAAGAACTTTTCGAAACTCTTTCAGTAAAATGCATTAAAACAGGCTCAAGCGCCGCATATAACGTCCACACAATAAATCCCAGCCTAAGTCCGGAAGGAATTGAAGCTGCAATTTCGACTCCTCTTGGAAGTTTTCATTTCAAGTCGAGCCTTGTTGGAAAGCATAATGTTGAAAATATTTTGTGCGCGGCAGGTCTCGGCGCAGGGCTAACCATTTCGCCGGAAAGAATCGCGGAAGGAATCGAATCGATCCGGGTTATTCCGGGGCGGCTTGAACGAATCGATAATGATTCGGAAAGATCGGTATATGTCGATTATGCCCATACTCCTGACGCCCTTAAAAATGTGCTCCTTTCTTTAAGGCCCATAACAAGGGGAAGGCTTATATGCATCTTCGGCTGCGGGGGCGACAGGGACAGGACAAAACGGCCTCTCATGGGCGAAATAGCAGCGACTCTTTCGGATATTGCAGTTGTTACATCCGATAACCCCAGAACAGAAAATCCGTTGGATATCATAAAAGATATAACAGACGGGGTTACGCGAAAGGGAATCGACCGGTATGATCCGTCGGAACTGACGCGTGATTTTAACGGACGGGGATATGTGACGGAACCTGACCGGAAAAGAGCGATACTGCTCGGCATAAAGGCTTCCCGGCCCGGAGACACGGTGCTTATCGCAGGAAAAGGTCATGAAAATTATCAGATAAAAGGCGCAATCAAGATTCATTTTGATGACAGGCAGGAGGCAAGGCTTGCCCTTTCATCAATAAACTCTGCGGATTGAAAATATGAAACAACCGATTCCATGGACACAGGAAGATATAATCAAGGCAACAGAAGGAGAGGTTCTTTCCGCGGGGAGCAACCTTTCATTCTCCGGTGTCTCCATCGATTCAAGAACGATATCAGCCCGCGAAATTTTTGTCGCAATCAGGGGCGATCGCCATGACGGGCACACTTTTGCCGGAGAAGTAATAAAGCTTGGAGTAAAAGGGCTCATTATCAACAGGCAGGATGCGGTCAGGCTTCCTTGTGAAAAATGGAAGAAAGCCGGCATTCTTTGTGTGGCTGTTGGAGACACCGTTAAAGCGCTCGGCTGCCTCGCGTCGTACAACAGGACAAGAGCGGGGGTTTCGGTTGCGGCAATCACAGGTTCAAACGGTAAAACAACAACAAGAATAATGACCGCTGAAGTCGTTTCGCGCCGTTTTGAAACTCTCTCAACAACCGGAAATCTTAACAATGAGATCGGCCTCCCTCTGACCCTTCTCAAACTCAGCCGCAGCCATAAATGGGCCGTAGTCGAACTCGGGATGAACCATCCCGGTGAAATAGAACGACTCGCACGCATATCTACACCGGACATCGGCATCATAACAAATATAGGCCCTGCCCATCTTGAAGGATTGAATTCTTTAGAAGGCGTGATGAATGCGAAGGGAGAGCTTATTGACGGAATCAAACCTGACGGTACGGCCGTTCTTAATGCGGATGACGAAAGGGTCATGAATCTTGCCCGCAGGACATCAAAAAAAGTTCTCCTCTTCGGGTTTTCAGATAATGCGGCGGT
>JAHJQU010000488.1 GCA_018819005.1 Pseudomonadota bacterium
AACTGTCGCTGAGCTTATTGTAAAGTGCGCCATGCACAGGAAAGAAAGCCGTGGTCTGCATTATAATCTCGGATATCCTGAACGGGATGATTCGAGATGGCAGAAAGATACAGTAATAAGGCGCCCTTTCGTCGGTTAGATGGTTTCCATCCGGAAATGGCCCTTACAACGAAGTCGAATTTGCCGTCCAACTCTTCAATACGGCCCTAAAACCGGAATCGATTATGTTCCTGCGGCTCGCTTTTTAAAGGATTTTCCAAAACTTGCTCGCACCGTTACTTTTTTATATAGGGCCGTTTCCGCAATACCGTATTTTCAAAATATTCCGTATAGTTATATGATACCATAATTAAACCAAGCATCCAATCCCTAATTCCCTCCGCATACGCATCCCTATCCTTGGGGCAGATATTGTGTCGTATTCAATTCTTCATCATAAGTCAAGCACCTGCGAAGATCCTGTGTCATTTCTGAAGTGAACTTTTTTTTTGTTTTCCAGACTATCAACCATGAGAACCATTGAAAATAGATATGATTTAAAGTATTGTACAGGCAGGGAAGAATCCTTATGAAAAATCCATTAATTTTAATAACAGGTGCCACAGGATATATAGGTGGAAGGCTCGTTTTGCGATTATTAAACGCGGGTTACAGGGTCAGGGCCATGGGAAGATCCATGGATAAAATTCAGGGACGATCCTGGCAAGGGTATTCCAATCTTGAGCTGGTACAGGCAGACATCAATGATCCTGACACCCTGGAAAGGGCCTTGAAAAATTGTGATGTGGCATATTACCTTGTTCACTCAATGTCTGAAGAGCACAAGGATTTTGCCGATGCAGACCGCAGGGCTGCCGGAAATTTTATTTCATTGGCTGATAAACAAGGCCTTAAGCTGATTATTTATCTCGGGGGGCTGGGCGGCAATGAACCCAATGCCAGTTTACACCTTAAAAGCAGGCAGGAAGTTGAAACCATACTTCGGTCAGGGCGGGTACCGGTCACTGTTTTCCGTTCAGCCCATATTATCGGTTCGGGCAGTGCCTCCTTTGAAATGCTCAGGTATATTGTGGAAAGGATGCGCTTTTTTTTTATTCCCAAGAGCATTCTCGATACAAAAATTCAGCCGATCTGTATCCGGAATGTTCTTTTCTATCTTGAAAAATGTCTTGAAACAGAAGAGACCATGGGGCAGACCTATGATATCGGTGGACCGGAAATCTTAACCTACAGGCAGCTGTTTGAAATTTACTCGGAACAGGCAGGTTTGCGAAAGCCCATTTTTATTCATTCCCCAATACCTCCTTTTAAGCTGGGGACAAAGATTGCCCATACCTTTGCAAAACTTTTGCTTCCCCTGTCACCTGGTATCTCCCAGCCGCTTCTGGATGGACTGGGTGTTGAAATTATTGCAAAAGAGAATAAAATCAGAGCACTTATTCCCCAGGACCTTGTACGCTGCAGCAGCGCCATTGACCGTGCCATCCAAAAGGACTCTCTGAAAATTGTGGAAACGCGATGGACAGATGCCGGCAGTTTGAACCCGCCTGAATGGATGTATGAAGGTGATGCAACATATTCAGGCGGAACACTGCTCCAGGGGGGGTATAAAATCACCCTGGCGTGTGAACCCGATGAAATCTGGCCGTTTATAAGCCGGATCGGCGGATATACCGGATGGTATTATGGGGATGTTCTGTGGCAGATCAGGGGATGGATGGACCAGCTTGCAGGCGGCGTGGGCTTAAGAAGAGGGCGGCGCAACCCGGAACGGCTAAATGTCGGAGATGCCCTTGATTTCTGGCGGGTTTTGGATGTTAAGCCTCCCTTGAATCTGATTCTTCTGGCAGAGATGAAACTTCCGGGTGAAGCACTTTTGAATTTTGAACTGGTTCCCGGCGAAAAAAGGACAGAACTCAGGCTGGGTACAAGATTCCGTCCCACAGGGCTGTATGGAATCCTTTACTGGTATTCATTGCTGCCATTTCATAACCTTCTTTTTGGTGGCCTGTTAAACGAGCTTGCCAAAAGGGTTGGGAAAAAAATCGTTCAGGGCCCGGAAAAATACAGGCCCGGGCCCCTGTTCATAAATCAATGAAAAACCCAGTCTTTTTTATCTGTCTTTTCTATCCCGTTCACTGAGCATGAAGTTTTGAAAGGATTCACCTTCAAACGTACCGACCTCGTTCTCAATAACCACCAACCCACCCGCTACAACATAAAGTACCTGTTAAAACTTGACATACAAGTCGATTTCTGAGATACATCAAGCCACAAAAAAGAAATTCTTATCCATCGCGCCACTGTCTGTTGAATTTCATTCTTGAAAAAAGATTACACCATATGGAAACGACCGCAAAAGATCGAACGGAAATAGAAAGCCGCAAGGTTTCGTCCGGCAAGCGCCGGCTGATCGGTGACCGGGGCAGTCATTTTTTGAAGCGGATGGAGGGTGAGACCGGCGCCAATATTGCTGCCTGCTACCAGTGCGAGCGCTGCACCAATGCCTGTCCGGTCAGCTTCTATATGGATGTCAAGCCTCACCAGGTGATCCGCTTCGTTCAGCTGGGTTGGCGCGAGGAACTGCTGCGGTCTGCCACCATATGGGTCTGCCTCTCCTGCGAAATGTGCACCACCTATTGCCCAAACGAAGTCGCCGTAGCCGAGACCATTCTGCATCTCCGCAGCCTGGCAGCGCAGTCGACCATTGCGCCGCGGGAAAAGCAGCTGGCGGTGTTTCATCAGACGTTCCTCGATGAACTCCAGCGTTTCGGCCGGGTCAACGAGGCCTGGCTGATGGCGGCATTGAACCTCAAACCCGGCATCCTCAAAGAAAAGATGCGCTCGGGCCAACTGAAAACGGAAATCGAGTTGGGGCTGACGCTCTGGCGCAAGGGGAAATTGAAACTGCTGCCGAAACGCTGCGAAGCCATCAAAGAGATCCGGGACTTATACCGCAACCGACAAGGTGATCGTTCTTGATGAAACTGGCATTCTACCCGGGCTGTTCCCTGGAAGGCATGGCCAATGACTATGCCCGTTCCATCTTGGCGGTGTTCAACCATCTGGACATTACGCTGGTGGAAATTGATGACTGGTCTTGCTGCGGCGCAACTGCGGCTCACAGCCTGAGTGAAAAGATGGCCGTGGTCCTGCCGGCCAGAAACCTTGCGGCCGCTGAAATAATGGGGCTCGACATCGTGTCGCCCTGCGCCAACTGTTTCAACCGGCTGCTGTTTTCCAAGGCTATGATCCAAAAAAAGATCTTCGACGTTCCCTGGACGGTTACCGGCAGCATTCAGGTCCACGACATGACGCGTTTTCTGGCCCGGCCGGACATGGTTGAGCGCATCGAAGCCCGCGTCCGCAAACCCTTGAAAGGTCTCAAGGTCGTCTGCTATTACGGCTGTCAGATGGTCCGCCCGCCGCGTCTGACCGGCTTCACCGACTACGAAAACCCGATGACCCTCGACCGGTTGGCGACCGCTGCCGGTGCCAAAGTGTTGGACTGGTCCTACAAAACCACATGTTGCGGTGCCAGCATCGGCATCGGTCGACGGGATATCCAGGAATCCCTTACCGCCCGATTGCTGGAAAAAGCACGACAAACCGGCGCCGAGGCCGTCGTGGTTTCCTGCCCGCTGTGTCAGGTCAACCTCGATCTCATGCAAAGAGACAAGGCATCCGGGCACCTGCCGGTTTTCTATTTTACGGAGCTGCTGCGCCTGGCATTCGAGGCTGAAAACGGATCTGCCGAGTGGTTCCGGATGCACATCGCCGACCCGGTGCCCCTGTTGAGAGCAAAGGATTTGCTGCTGTGAATGGTCGAAATGAAACAGAAGCCGACGCCGGCCGTGCGATCGGACGGGTGATTGTCATCGGCGGCGGAATCGGCGGCATCCAGTGCGCCCTCGACCTGGCCGACACCGGGTTTTATGTCTACCTGCTCGACAAGACCCACACCCTGGGCGGGACCATGGCCCGCTTGGACAAGACCTTTCCCACCAACGATTGTTCCACCTGCATGTTTTCCCCCAAGCTGGTTCAAGCGGCCGGTAATCCCAATATCGAGATCATCCCTTCCAGCCGCCTGCTGAATCTTACGGGTGAACCGGGACGATTCACGGCCCGTGTCGAAAAAAAACCACGCTACATCAATGTTGAAAAGTGTATTGCCTGCGGCCAATGCGCGGAAAAGTGCCCCGAGAAGGTGCCCGATGCGTTCAACGGAGAGTTGGGGTTCCGCAAGGCGGCGTTTCTGACTTTTCCCCAGGCCGTTCCGTTGAAATACGCTCTGGACCCGGAACATTGCCTTTATCTGACCCGCAAACGCTGTGGCCTGTGCCAAAAAATTTGCCCCACCGGAGCGGTCGAATTCGATCAGCAACCGGAAATGGTTGACCTCGAAGCCGGAGCCGTCGTGCTGGCGACCGGTTTCGAACCGGCGCTGACGGTCCGGGATGGTGAATACGGCTATGGTCGCTATCGCAATGTCGTCACGTCGCTCCAATACGAACGCATGCTGTCCGCCACAGGACCCTATGCCGGGCACCTGCAGCGCCCATCGGACGGCCGGGTGCCGAAGAAGGTGGCCTGGATCCAGTGCGTGCTGTCGCGGGATGCGGCCCGCAACCGGCCGTTTTGTTCATCGGTTTGCTGCATGCACGCCGCCAAACAGGCCGTGCTGACGCGCAGTCACGACCCGGAGGCGCAAACCGTCATCTACTTCATGGACATCCGGGCCCACGGCAAGGGGTTCGATGATTACATCGAACGCGCACGTCACGACCACGGCGTCCGGTACCAACGCTCCATGATTTCGCAGGTCTACCTCAATCCAGAAAACGAGAATCTGATCATCGAGACTTACGACCATCACCTCAACAGCAAGGTGGAACAAGAATATGACCTTGTGGTGCTCTCAAGCGGCTTCAAACCCTCGAGCGGATCGAGCGCTCTGGTCAAGCGGCTGGGATTGACGACCAATCCTTTCGGCTTTCTGACCGCCGACTTCGACGAGCCGGTGTCGACTTCGCGGGCCGGGATTTTCGTCTGCGGCGGCATTGAAGCGCCGAAGGACATCCCGGAGACTGTCATCCAGGCCGGTGCCGCTGCGGCGGAAGCGGCGGTGGTCATTCAAGCCGGGCGCTATTCCGCCACCTTTGCCACCGAGGCCATACCAGAAAGGGTCGTCGAGGGGCCGCCCAGAATCGGCGTCTTTGTCTGCCACTGCGGGTCGAATATTGCCGGTGTGGTCGACATCCCGCAGCTGATGCAGAGGGTCGAGCGACTGCCGAATGTGGCGTTGGCCACCGACTTCATGTTCACCTGTTCGGCCGAAACCCAGCCAAGGCTGATCGAACTGATGCAAAAATATGAACTGAATCGCGTCGTGGTGGCCGCCTGCTCTCCGAAGACCCACGAACCGCTCTTCCAGGACACGCTCAGAAAGGCGGGCTTGAACCCGTATCTCTTTGAAATGGCCAATATCCGCAACCAGTGCTCGTGGATCCACAGTCACCAGCCGCAGCAAGCCACCGAGAAGTCTTTCCAGCTGATCCGGGCGGGTGTTTCGCGGGCTCTGCGCCTGGAGCCGCTGACCAATCAGACCTATCGCGTGGATCCCCGGGCACTGGTCATCGGCGGTGGATTGGCCGGTATGAGTGCCGCGCTAACCCTGGCGGACCAGGGATTTTCGGTCTGCCTGGTGGAAATAGACACTCATCTGGGAGGATTTGCCCGGCATCTCACCGAAACCTTGGAGGGGGATTCGCCCCAAAAACTCGTTCGCATACTTGGAGACAGGGTCCGGCGACATCCCCTGATATCAGTTTTTCTGGAGAGCTGCTTGACCGCCCACCAGGGTCATCAGGGGAATTTTCGCGGGACTGTTGAAACAAAAGACGGCGGCAATCATCAAATCACCTACGGGGCCGTCATCGTGGCTACCGGCGGCCGGGCTTACGAACCGCGGGAATATCTTTACGCCGAGGACAGGCGCGTGCTCTCTCAGATCGAATTGTCCCGCCGGCTCAAGGAGGAGCCGAAGTGGGCCCGCGGTCTTAAGCGGGTGGCGATGATTCAGTGCGTCGGTTCCCGCAACGAGGAATTCAGCTTCTGCAGCCGCGTCTGCTGCAGCGCTGCGGTCAAAAACAGCATTGCCATCAAAGAGATCAACCCCGATGTTCAGATCGTGATCCTTTATCGCGATCTGCGAACTTTTGGATTCAAGGAACTCTACTATTTAAAAGCCCGTCAGATGGGCGTGATGTTCTTCCGCTTCATTCCCGGGGATCAGCCCCAGGTGTACAACGACACCGACGAAAAGTTGATCGTGGACTTTACCGACCGCAGTTCGCACCAGGCTTTTCGGGTGGAATCCGACCTGGTGGTGCTCAGTTCCGGGATGCGCCCTCACACCGGTGCCGACCAGATCGCGCCGGTCTTGAAGCTGCCGCGCACCCAAGAGGGTTTTTTTCTGGAAGCTCACGTCAAGCTGCAACCCCTGGAATTTGCCTCGCCCGGTATCTTCCTGGCCGGTCTCGCCCACAGCCCCCGGTTTATCCCCGAGTCCCTTGCCATGGCCAAAGGTGCGGCCCAGCAGGCCGCCAAGATTCTCTGCAAAGAGATAATGAGCACGCCGGCAACCGTGGCCGTCGTCGATCCCGACCTGTGCGCCGCCTGCCTGGCCTGCGTGCGATCCTGCCCCTATGCGGCACCCTTTATCACTTCCGAGGGGGTTTCTGAAATCCCCCCTGCCAAATGCCGTGGCTGCGGCATTTGCGTGGTCGAGTGCCCGGCCCGCGCCATCACCCTCAAGCACTGCACCGATGAGCAGATTGAGGCCGAGATAGACGCCTTGCTCGAGTGATTAGGGATTCACTCCCTTGAAACGCGGCGAGGAGATATTGAAATATGTGCCGCATCGGCAATGAGTGTTTTCCATCCCCAAGCGGCTTCGCGTATATTTCATGACCCATCGCGCAATCCCTTGATTTTCTTGAGCTTGCCCAAAATTGCCGCTTTCCGGATTGAAAACTCAACAGTGCCCAAAATTTGGTTTCCAGATGGACATCTATATAAATTCTTCGACTTCCCAATATCTCGCCGTGAACAGGTTGCCGCAAAGCTTCATAAAATCAGGTTTTTACGAAGCCGTCAAAGTTCTTCGGGAGTGAATGCGACAACGTCATCTATTGTCGTTGTACCGGCAAAGAGCATGACAAGTCTGTCTAATCCCAAAGCATTCCCGGATGCATCCGGCATGTGAAAAAGAGATTCAAGGAATTTATCAGGCATCGGATATGCTTTTTTTCCTGCCTTTTTACGGTGAGCAAGTTCTTTTTCAAAACGAGCTCTTTGCTCATTCGGATCGGTCAGTTCCGTGAAGCCGTTACACAGTTCAAGCCCGCAGATATAGAGTTCAAAACGCTCTGCTATCGAACTGTTTCCGGTTTTCAGTTTTGCAAGCGCTCCGCATGAAGCCGGATAGTCATAAAGAAAAAGAGGGGTGCTTTGTCCGAGGGAAGGTTCTATCTCTGCAACTGTTTCATCGAAGCGGTCATCTGAAAGAGCTTTTTCAACCGGCATGGAAGCGTATTTATCAAAAGCTTCGGCTACGGTCATTCTTGTCCATGGTTTATCAAGATCGATTCTTCTGCCCTGATATTTTATCTGATTTCCGTATCCTGATTCAGCGGCAGCGTATTTTATGAGGGCTTCACATTCATCCATCATGTCGGAATAGTCTGATCCGGCACTGTACCACTCAAGCATGGTAAATTCAGGAAGATGCCTTGATCCGCGTTCATTTTGTCTGAAGCACTTGCATATCTGGAATATCCGCGGGTAACCTGAAGCAAGAAGCCGTTTCATGCACAACTCGGGAGAGGTGTGAAGGAACAGGCCTTCAGACTCTATCGCGTCAATATGGGCTTCAGGGGCAGGGGCAGGAATACTTATGGGAGTTTCCACTTCAAGGTAATTATGTGCGGCAAAAAAGATGCGTATTGCCTGGAGTATATTTGCCCGGAGTTCAAGATTTTTATTAATTAGTGCGTTCAAGATAAGAATCTTCGGTTCTGCTTGTTGCTTTTACCTTGGCCGAATGTCGGCTGACTTTTCTGACCGGAAAATATTCTTCGATAAACCGTCTGTCTGTCATGATGTGATTTCCCAATAACCGCCTTTGTCCGGGCCAATGCGTTTTATGATTCCCTGGTTTCGAAGATTCGTTAAATGGTTTTTAATGGATCGGTCTGAAAGGTTTAATGTTGAAGCCATTGCTTTGATTGTAATGTTGGGATTGGATTCAATGCATTCCAGTATTTTCTGGGAACTTTTCTGGGAACTTTTCTGGGAACTTTTCTGGCCGGTTTTAAGCGAATATTTTTCATCACGGGAAAAAACAGCACGAAAGAAATTTTCACTCTCAAACGCCGGGGCTTTTAAACCGGCATCCCTCATTAATCCTCTCATTCGCTCAATACCGGAACCCAGACGCTCCATCTTGTCCGCCCGATGAAACATATCGGCGATGATCGGGTTTCGCCGGATGGATGTTTTTCCAAAATTTTCCT
>JAHJQU010000414.1 GCA_018819005.1 Pseudomonadota bacterium
GAAGGAATTGACTACATGGTAACCGGGTCATTGCCAAACGCTGCTGCTCATCCAGGGACAAAACTTTTTCTTTTTCGATGAGTGCTAATTCAGCCTGAAAATTACGGATTTGATCAACTCTCTAATGTGCAAGCGATTTTGTTTTCATCTGCATATCGGATCCTTTAGGATATTATTGCTATTTATGTCAGAGCCAGGCTGTTCTTAAGCGCCATATCCACCTTTTCCATGATGTCATCGGAAAGAACGGCTATTTTAGATCCTGTCAATCGTCTATTGTCAATGGTACGGATCTGCGACAGGTTGACAATCGAATTTTTTTTCAGACCGGCTTCACTACCGACAGACACACAAATCGGATAAGTTGCTTTTTTTTCGGAATATTCTGTGATGACAGCGACAATAGTCGAAGGTGAGTACAGATTTCCAATATCATTTTGAATGATCAACACCGGTCGGGTTTTTCCGGTTTCGCTCCCCACCACCGGATCAAGGGCCGCATAATAGATCTCTCCTCTCTTAATATTGGAAGTTGTCATTGGGCAGCCTCCGGGAGATTCTCGGCGTCGGAGAATTTGAACTCTTCAGAAATATTGATGTTTTCTTCTGCCAGGTCCAGATAGGCGGCTTTCATACGCTTTTCAAAATCCTGTCTTTCGAGTTTGAATAATTTTTCCTCGATAGACTCCCGGACAAAGGCAGAAACATTTTTCCTCTGCATGGAAGAAGCCTTGAAGAGTTTCTCTTTAATTTCCGCAGTAAGTTGAATATTTATCCGTACTTTTTCCTGTTGAGTTGCAGACAGCATTTTTACACCTCATTTATATGCGTTATTAATGTGTATTATTTTATATCATAAAGAGATGTAAATATCAAGCGCATGTATTGAGTATGTATTGTAAAGACGTATTGTAAAGATTGACAAGAATATTAATATGAATTAAAGATAGTTAAACCGCATCGCTATCTATAAATATACATGATTTACGACGCAGATTCCCTGATATGCCTGAGCCGGAATTCCGGCAGACTATTGCTGCAACGGTTAGCCAAATGTTACAACAGGAACTACTAGAAAAAGTAATCCGGGGCAATGGGAGGATAACATGAAAGCAAGAAAAGCCATGTTTGCCGGAAGCTGGTATCCGGAGAGTGCATCCGAATGTGAAAGACAGATAAAGGAATTTATAAAAGAATCGAAAACAAAAACCTTCTCCGGCATGAAGCCGGTTGGAGGCATCGTCCCCCACGCAGGATGGTACTATTCGGGGAAAATAGCATGCAATGTCATAAAAATACTCTCCGAAGCAGGCACTCCCGATGTATTGCTTGTTTTCGGAATGCATCTTCATGCAGGCTCTCAGCGGTTTCTTATGAAAGAAGGCTCCTGGGAAACCCCGTTCGGGGAGATTGAAATTGAGGAAGGGATAACCAAAAAGCTTACCGATAAATACTCATTTGAAATTGAGACAGCCCAAAGATTCACCCGCGACAACACGATAGAGCTTCAGCTTCCCTTTATAAAATACTTCTTCAAAGATGTAAAAATTGTCCCGATGGGAGTTCCTCCCGTTGAAGAATCTTTAAACATAGGAATAGACGCGGTAAAAATTGCAAAGGATCTCGGGCTCAAAGTCATGGTTCTGGGTTCGACGGACTTAACCCATTACGGTGTAAACTACGGATTTGTTTCTCACGGAACCGGCGCTCAGGCCGTAAAGTGGGTTAAGGATGAAAACGACAAAAGAGTCATAGATGCGATGCTTGAAATGAATCCCGGAAAAGTCATAAAAGAGGCGATGTCAAATGACAACGCCTGCTGCGCAGGGGCCGCGGCAACCGCGATCAGCGCGGCAAAGGAGATAGGAGCCACCCGCGCCGAACTGGTGACTTATACCACAAGTTATGACATAAGCCCTGGCAACAGCTTTGTCGGTTATGCAGGAATTGTTTTTTAGACAGGATTAACAGGATGGACAGGATTTTGTCTGCCCGGCTGAAGCCGTGAAAAGCCGTTAGGCGTGAGAGCGAAAAAGACTTGAGGGCGTGAGGCGTATAGAAGACTCCGGAAAGTGGATGCGTGTTTCGGGCCGCTCTTCCTGAGCGGCCTGACAAATCATCCTGTTAATCCTGTCACATATTCTTTTCTATCTTAGCCCATGAATCTCGAAGAGTAACTGCTCGGTTAAATACGATGGAATCTGCTGAAGATTCCTTATCAACACAGAAATAGCCGGTTCTCTCAAACTGGAAAATGCTTCCCGGCAAAGCGCCGGCCACACTTGGCTCTATCCTGCACGAGCGCAAGGTTTCAAGAGATGCCGGGTTAATAAATTCCTTAAAATCACGCCCGTCCTTATCATCGGCAGGATTGGCTTTCGTAAAAAGCCGGTCATACAATCTCACTTCCGCTTCAACACAGTGAGCGGCGGAAACCCAGTGCAGGGTTCCCTTGACCATCCTTCCATCCGTTGAAAAACCGCCCCTTGTATTCGGATCGTATGTACAGTGCAGTTCCGTGACTTCCCCTGTTTTTTCATCCTTAACAACATCAACACAGGTAATATAATATGCGCTCTTTAAGCGCACTTCACGTCCCGGAGAAAGCCTGAAGTATTTTTTCGGCGGGTCTTCACGGAAATCTTCCTGTTCAATATAAATGACACGTGAAAAAGGAACTTTCCTTGTACCTGTTGAAGGATCTTCGGGATTATTGACTGCATCGAATTCTTCGACCATTTCTTCGGGATAATTATCGATTACGACCCTTAATGGATGCAGAACGCCCATAACCCGCTGAGCCCTTCTGTTCAGATCTTCACGGATGCAATACTCCAGCAACGCCATGTCAACAATGCTGTTACTCTTTGCGACTCCTATCCGTTCACAGAATGTTCTGATTGCTTCCGGCGTATAGCCCCGCCTTCTCAAACCGGAGATGGTTGGTATCCTCGGATCATCCCATCCGGAAACAAGCCCGTTTTCCACAAGCTCAAGAAGCTTCCTCTTGCTCATGACGGTATAAGTCAGATTAAGCCTTGCAAATTCTATCTGCTGCGGATGGAATATCCCCAGCTCATTGAGCAGCCAGTCATAGAGGGGTCGGTGGTCTTCAAACTCCAGTGTGCATATCGAATGCGTAACCCCCTCGATGGAATCGGAAAGACCGTGAGCAAAATCGTACATTGGATATATGCACCAGTTTCCTCCGGTTCGGTGATGGTCCGCATGCAGTATGCGGTATATGACGGGATCACGCATATTCAGATTGGGAGAGGACATGTCGATTTTTGCGCGAAGCACGTGCGTTCCGTCTTTGAATTCCCCTTTGCGCATCCTGTCAAAAAGATCAAGGTTCTCTTCTATACCGCGGCTCCTGTAAGGGCTCTCTTTGCCGGGTCCGGTCAGTGTTCCCCTGAAGTTCCTTATTTCTTCTGCGCTCAGGCTGCAGACATAGGCTTTGCCTTTTTTTATAAGCTGTACGGCATAATCATAAAGTCTGTCGAAGTAGTCGGATGCATAATAGAGCCTTTCACCCCAGTCAAAGCCCAGCCATTTCACATCTTCCTTTATCGATTCGACATATTCGACCTCTTCCTTTGTCGGGTTTGTATCATCGAATCTCAGATTGCAAAGGCCGTTGTAATCAGCGGCAAGACCGAAGTTGAGGCATATAGATTTTGCATGTCCTATATGCAGATATCCGTTCGGCTCCGGAGGAAATCTTGTCATTACCCGTCCGTCATTCTTGCCGGCTGCAAGATCTTCAGCTATAATATTGCGGATAAAATTTGAAACAGGCTGGGTTTCTGCGCCAGCCGTATCAGGCTTTTTGTTCTTACCTTTTTTCTCGTCACCTTCTTCTGTATTCTTCACATTTGTTTTCCCTTGATATTAAGATAGACGAACTCGTTAGTCGTTCTCACACAAAGATCACGGAGGACACAAAGAAAAACCCGAATGTTTTCAATAGACCTTTCTTCGTGCCTTTGCGCCTTCGTGTGAAAAATTGGCTTTTTACGAAGCCGTCATCTGTCAAAATATATACTCTTGCCGGTAACGGAAAGAGGAATTCCCATCACGAATTCCCAGTCAACCAGCTTCATATCACGAACAACAGCGCCAACCCGGTACATGATCCGGTTGTCAACGTTAAGCATGCTAGCGGTCTTTACGGCAGAACCGAGAGCAATTCCCATGTCAAGCAACCTGAACGAACAAATTGGTCCGATGAATTCAACAGCCTTTTTTTTCTGTTTTGCAAGAGTTTTACAGTCGGGATATCCGCATGCGCCGCAGTTTAAACCCAATGGCTTTGCATCTTTAAGTCCTATAAGAAGCACAGCCTCAGACATTAAAATATTTTTCCCATCACGGTCGAAGTCTTTTTTGTTTTTCTTTACCCCGAAAGCCACCATTTTATCGGCAATTTTTTTTAAGATTTTGCCTTTGAGCACGAGTGTCTGAACATAATTCTCCCCCTTGCTCTTTGGAGCCGTTGTGGCAGAAATTGCCATTAGTTGCGCTACCATATCTATACCTTCCATACACACCTCCTGTTTATGAATCGTTACGGACATATCATATATAATACCGTCTACAACACATTAACCGTGATTTCAAGACGTTCCTGCTTTGAATTAATTGCTTTACACAAATTCAAGCTTATGTAATAACTTTCGAATAGAATGTATCAGGTTTTTTCAGACAAAGAGGCTGTTACCAGAGGACAATACAACAACCGGAGATATGAATATAATGTACGGTTTTTACGGCAGGATTCTCAAAATAGATCTATCCTCAAAAAAGCATGTTATAGAATCTGTCGATGAACAGATTTATAAAAAATACCTTGGAGGTAAAGGACTTGCCTCTTATCTTCTTTATAAGCTTAATCCTCCCGGAGTGGATCCATTATCTCCTGAAAACTGCATAATTTTTGCCACAGGCCCTGTTACGGGAAGCAGGACATGGGGTTCCTCACGTTACGGGGTTTTTACGAAATCACCTCAAACCGGAATTTATTCCGAATCCTATGCAGGCGGAAGAGTACCCGAAGCAATTGATTCGACAGGCTTTGACGCAATAATCATAACAGGCAAAAGCCCCATGCCGTTAATACTCTATGTGAATCCCGAAGGAGCCGGATATCACGATGCCGGGAGCATTTGGGGAATGAACACCTATGAGGCGGAAGATGCAGTCAAAAGGCTCTTTAAGGAAACGGGGGATAAGCTGTTGAAATCAGGGCCAGTTGTAATAGGTCCTGCCGGTGAAAATCTGGTAACTTTTTCCGTTATCGAAAACGACAAGTGGCGTTCCGCCGGAAGAACCGGAGTCGGAACCGTCCTGGGAGCGAAAAATCTAAAGGCCGTATATTTTACGGGAAATAAAAAACGTCCTCTGTTTGATAAGGAGGGCCTTGCATCATTTTCAAAAATACTTGCCGTTGAATCAAAGGACAAGCCATTTGTTGTTGCCTACAAATCAATGGGCACTCCCAGAATGGTTGAAACAACAAACAGGGCAGGGGCTTTTCCTACCGGGTACTGGTCCGAAGGTACTTTTGACAGGTGGGAAAAAATCGGTTCCGAAGC
>JAHJQU010000063.1 GCA_018819005.1 Pseudomonadota bacterium
ACAACTGCTATTATAAACCGTGGTTGTTCCATTAAAACCTCCCCGATATAAATCGGTGCTTAATTTTTCAGACTTTTTTTGATATATGCCATTAAAAGAATTATATACCAAAAAAAATGTGAGTATTTGTAATTTATTATTCTTTGGCAATATGGCAGGGTTGCGGGATATTCATGCATTATTTATAAAGATTCATGGTACCGGGTCGATCCCGCCCGGATTATAAGGATTACATTTCAATATTCGCTTGATAGCAAGGAAAATCCCCCTTATCAGACCATAACGATATATAGCAACATACGCATATTCGGAACAGGATGGATAAAATCGACAAACAGGGCCAATCATTGGAGATATGACATATTGATATCCACGGATAAATAACAAAAATACCTTATTTATTATCAAACCCTTCCTCTATCTTAATAAATACATCTCGCAAAGATGAAAAAAATTGATCTGATTCCAGGCTTCCGGCTCCGCTTCTGGCAATAACATTTATATCCCAACTGTATCTGAACCTGTATCTGTTTATACGATAATATTCGCGAATGTATCGCTTGATTCTGTTGCGCAAAACAGCATTTCCTGATTTTTTCGATACAGTCAACCCAAGACGCCCTGTTCCAGATATTGCAGGAGAAAACAAGACTGTAAAGTGCCTGTTGTTAACTCTTCTCCCTGCTTCAGACAGCTTCAGGAATTCTTTTCGATTTAGTATCCTATTCGTTTTTGAGAAATTGAAGTTATGCAAATTTAAACTTCTGTGTGATTAATAACAACCCATCTTTTCAGACCGATTATTGATATTATATCAAACAGCTAAACGGGTCCTGCCCTTCGCTCTGCGCCTGTTAATAATATTCCTGCCCTGTTTAGTAGACATTCGTTTTAAAAAACCATGCGTCCTTGCCCGCTTTATTCTGCTTGGCTGATATGTTCTTTTCATAATCTGTGTATCCTTTTTCTATTTATGTCCAATATGTCAAATATTTATGTTTCTCCTTCCACTTTTTAGTTGGAAGAAAGAGGTTAAGCCTTCGATGGTTTATTTTCCAATGATATTATCAAGGCTTTCAGAATCCTTTTAACCATAAAGCAGGGACTATGGAACCATGAACCTACTCTTTGTAATTGTATAGCCTTTCGCTGGAACCCTTGAACCCTCATAGTATCATCAACTCTTTTGGATATGATTCGTCTTTATTATGTTCCAAACCCGACCGTTTAAAATATTATATATGATAATAATTTCTTTGCGCCCTAATTATAAACGCGAAATAGACCACGTCTGTATCTCCATGTCAATAAAAAACGGGGGTTAGCGTTTCATTCCTTAAATATTTCATATATTTCAAATTCGTGCAGGTGATATTCCGGTTTTGGATATATTACAATTTGCCTTCCTATCCTTTTTTCAAGAGTTGTTATAAGATGGTTTTCTTCTCCGTGAAGGAGCTCAGCTATTTCGGGGTGAACGTGCAGGGCCATCTTAATTCCGGCCACATCAAGAGCTTCTCGTTGTATTTCCCGATATATATTATAACAAATGGTCTGCCTTGATAATAAGTACCCCTCACCTTCACAGTAAAAACATGGTTCGCAAAGAGCTCTGGTTAAAGGCGATCTTATCCTTTTTCTGGTCATCTGAATTAACCCCATATCTGAAATAGGAAGAACATGGGTTTTGCTCTTATCTTTTGCCAAGGAGTCCTTTAGAGCATTAAAAACCTTTTCCTGGTTTTGCTTTTTTTCCATGTCTATAAAATCTATTATTATTATTCCTCCAAGGTCTCTTAGGCGGATCTGGTATGCAATTTCTTTTACAGCTTCCAAATTTGTCTTTAATATTGTTTCTTCCAGGTTGTGTTTCCCAACATACCTGCCCGTATTGACATCGATTGCAACGAGTGCTTCCGTATGCTCTATAACTATATATCCGCCTGATTTCAGCCATATTTTTCTTTTTAAAGCCCGAGAAATATCACCCTCTAGATTATATGCATCAAAAATAGGCTCACAACCTTCATACATTTCAACAGAACTCTTCAGATTGGGCATGAATGTGTCAAGAAATGACAGAACTGACTCATAGTCGGGACGGGAATCGATTATCATTTTTTCTGCTTCATGCATCAACAGGTCACGCGCAGACCGCAGACAGACCGTTAGTTCCCTGTGAAGCAGTGCCGGGGCAGGAGCAGACTTATATTTTTCCTGAATGTTCTTCCACAAATTTATTAGAAAATTCATTTCATAATCAAGCTTTTCTTCTTGTATGCCTTCTGCTGCGGTTCTTATAATGTAGCCATAATTGTCTTTTCTCAAAGAAGAAACCATTTCTTTTAAACGGTTTCTTTCAGCTTCGTTCTCAATTCGTCTCGACACTCCGATATGATCTGAATTCGGCATCAGGACTATAAATCTTCCCGGAAGAGTAACATAGGAAGTTGCCCTTGCCCCTTTTGTCCCTATAGGTGGCTTTGCCACCTGAACAAGTATCTGCTGTCCTTCGGTAATGAGTTCACTAATTCCTGTTTCATGATTTCTCTGCTTAGCAAAAACAGCTTCCTGATATAATTCGGCTGTTCCATTCTCTTCTTCTTCGCCGGTATCAATAAGCTCGATTTCCCTGCAGCTTCCGAAGTTCAAGTCATCAACATATATAAATGCCGCCTGATTTAGACCTATGTCTACAAAGGCTGCCTGCATGCCCGGTAATACCCTTTGAACTTTCCCTTTGTAAACATTTCCTGCAATATCAGAAACATTTCCGCGCTCAATAAAAAGCTCTGCGATTGTTCCGCCTTCAAGAAGAGCTATTCTCGTTTCATGTTCGCAAACATTAACAACAATCTTCTTGTACATAAAAACCTCTCGATTTAATTATTTATATTTTGAACCAGCCTTATCGGGATGCCCAATCCTTCAAAGCATGGAGCTTCACTATACGAGTCATTTTTATCTCCTCGTCAGTAAGCGGAAAAATTTTTTTAAGAACTTCAACAGGTCTTACCATATTGCCCGGCTCAGAAGATAATGACATCTCCAGTCTGTCATGTGATACAATCTTTATTGTTTTGACCAAGTCTTTCAGGTTTAAAAGTTTTTGTTTTCCTTTTCTATTTATTCTCTCAATTTCAAAATTTGCGCTCGTTTCATACAATTTAAGGCTTTCCGCACAAAAACTTCCAGACATTAATGAAACTTCATATGAATACATATTTGGACTGCCTGCTCTTGCAACCGGAACATAATCTTTACAATCAATGACAGCCAGTCCTTCAGGAAGTTGTTCATTCAGTATCTCGGCAATTGCCTCCGGTTGAGTATTGTCTGTTACCGTCAAATAAAATGTTTCGCAAATACTCTCCATTCCAATAGGAAGGGTATCTTCAAAAGAAATTTTCGGCATGGGGTGAAATCCTTCTGAATAAACAACCTCAATTCCGGCACGCCTTATTGAGCGCAAAAAAATATTAATCAGCTCAAGGTGTCCGAAAAATCTCGCCAGGCCCCTTTTCGAAAAAAGAATTTTCAGCTTTTTACAAGCTCCTTTCTTCTTTTCAGTTTCCGCTGTTTTATTTACTTTTGCCTCATCGTTGTAATGACTAAGTTTTGGCTCAATCTGACTAAAATCACATACTCCGCAACCGCTGCATTTGTCCCTGCAATCATCCGAAGTTTCAGCTCTTTTAGCTTTTTCAAGCTCGCTTATCAAAAACTCTTTTGAAATACCCGTATCAATATGATCCCATGGGAGAGGCTCTACAAGTGACCTTTCGCGCAAAAGATAAAAACCTGTATCAATCCCGGTATCTTTAATGGCTTCTTCCCATAAATCGTATCTGAACCTCTCGCTCCAGCCATCAAACCTGCATCCACTCTGATATGCATTCACAAGCAGGCTGCTAAGCCGCCGGTCACCACGTGCCCAAAGCCCTTCCAGCAGACTTACCTTAGGGTTCTGCCATTTGAAATGAATTCCTGAAACATGAAAAGCCTTCTTAATTTTCTCAATTTTTTCAGTTGATTCAGCCAGAGAAATCTGTGAACTCCACTGAAAAGGTGTGTGCGCTTTTGGAATAAATGTTGTTACGCTAACATTAATGGAACTGTTTTTCCTGCTTCTTGCTTTGCGGAGTTTATAAACAAGATCAATTAATGCCTTTATATCATCGTCTGTTTCTGTCGGAAGACCAATCATAAAATATAGCTTTATTACCTGCCGGTCCATGCCAAGAGCAGTATGTACTGAACTTATGATATCCTCTTCGGTAATGTTTTTATTTATAACATCTCTTAGTCTCTGACTTCCTGCTTCAGGGGCGATAGTAAAGCCCGTTTTTCGGACTTTTTTTACAAGATTGATTAGATCTGGGGTCAGAGAACCGGCACGAAGCGATGGAAAAGAAACAGCAATATGCTTTGATTCATACAAGGCCATCAGGCGCTCAAGGAGAGGTGACAAGGAGCAATAATCTCCGGTGCTTAACGACAGCAAAGAGACATCCTCATAACCCGTTGAACCAATTGATTTATTGGAAATATCAATTATGTTTTCCAAAGATCGTTCGCGAACAGGCCGGTATATCATCCCGGCCTGACAGAATCTGCAACCCCGCGTACAACCCCTTGATATTTCAATACGAAGACGATCATGAACTGGCCTCCCGAAGGGAACTACCGGCATATCAGGAAATGGCGCATAATCAAGATCGGGGATTATGCTTCTAACCACCTTTGAATATCCGGCAGAAACCGGCAATATAGTTTGAAACCCGCGCTCGTCATATTTTGCTTCAAAAAAAGAAGGGATATAAACCCCTTTTATTTCAGACCATGCTTTTAGAAGAAACTCCTTGTCGTTGCTCGCGTTCTCCTTCCACCGAATCCACGCCATTGCCATTTCAACAATAACATTTTCTCCGTCTCCTACAACTATGGCATCAAAAAAATCTGCAACCGGTTCCGGATTACATGTGCAGGGGCCCCCGGCAATTATAAAAGGGTAAGTTTGATCCCTCTCTTTTGAATAAAAGGGAATCTTTGCAAGATCGAGCATCATTAATACGTTTGTATAATTAAGCTCATACAGGAGGCTTAAGCCTATTATATCAAACGTGTTAAGGGGTCTTTGGTTTTCTAGTGACAAAAGCGGTATATTTGAAGCTCTGAGATATGCCTCATAATCCGGGGCAGGAACAAAAACTCTTTCAGCGGCTATGTTTTCATGTTTATTTAAAATATGATACAGAATTTGAAGCCCGAAATGTGATGTGCCGACTTCATATAAATCAGGGAAAGCCAGGGCAATGGAAAGCTTTACATTATTATAATCTTTTTTTATTGAATTAATCTCTGAACCCAAATACCGGCTTGGTTGTTCAACAAGCGGTAATATATCGTTAATGTTTGCTATTTTCATTTCTTTTATATTAAAGCCTTTTAGGAAAAATTTTTTGATGTTTGAAAAACTCGACTTGATATTGTATATTACATTACATTAATAATAAAGAAAAACAAGCTGGGCGATCCGCTGTATTATATTGCTGTATGAATTTAATTTCATTTTTCATTAAAAGCGCAGACCAATGGATAGTATAATTATATGAAAAGACATAAAATTATTTCTCTTTTGAATACGGAAGAGCCTGCTGACAATATCTTGATAAAAGGGTGGGTGAGAACAAGGCGCGATTCTACCGGCTTTTCATTTATCGAAGTAAATGATGGTTCATGCCTCAAAAACATACAAATTATTGCAGAAAAGGAACTAAACAATTACGACGATATTAAAAAACTCTCGACCGGTTCGGCGGTGGCAGTACGTGGTGATCTTGTCGAATCAAAAGGAGTCGGACAGAAATGGGAAGTTCAGGCCAGGCAGATTGATACAATAAGTATTGCCCCTGATTCTTATCCTCTCCAAAAAAAGCGTCATACAGACGAATATTTACGAACAATAGCCTATTTAAGGCCCCGCACCAATAAATATGGCGCTGCTTTCCGCATAAGATCCGATCTCTCTTTTGCCATACATAAATTTTACAAAGATAAAGGCTTTAAGTATATTCACACTCCTGTAATTACCGGCTCCGACTGTGAAGGCGCCGGCGAACTTTTCAGGGTTACAACCATTGAACCGGACAAAGTCGAAAAAAGAGATGGCAAAACAGACTACTCTATGGACTTTTTCGGTAAAGCGGCAAACCTCACCGTGTCCGGTCAATTGTCAGCCGAAATGTTTGCTCTGGCCCTTGGAGATGTTTACACTTTTGGCCCTACATTCAGAGCTGAAAACTCAAACACAAGAAGACATGCTGCTGAATTCTGGATGCTTGAACCGGAAATAGCTTTTGGCGATATTAATGACAATATGGATTTAGGCGAAGAAACAATAAAGCATTTAACAGGCTATGCTCTGAAAGAATGCAAAGATGATCTTGATTTGTTTGCAAATTTTGTTGACAAGAATCTGATTAACAATCTGGAAAATATATCTTCATCAGATTTTATTAGATTGCCGTATGAAGAAGCTGTCGGCATATTGCAAAAATCAGGCGTTAAGTTCGAGTATGAAGTTTCCTTTGGAAAAGACCTTCAGTCTGAACATGAAAACTACCTCACAGAAACACATTTCAAAAAACCGGTTATTCTTTATAATTATCCGAAAAACATAAAGCCCTTTTACATGAGGGTAAATGACGATAACAGAACTGTTGCCGCCATGGATATTCTTGTGCCCGGAATAGGAGAACTTATCGGCGGCAGCCAGCGTGAAGAGCGTCTCGAAGTGCTTGAATCACGTATGGATGAGTGTAAATTGTCAAAGGAAGATTACTGGTGGTATGTTGATTCCCGCCGTTTTGGTACAGTTCCTCACAGCGGCTTCGGACTCGGTTTTGAAAGACTTTTGATGCTTGTAACGGGCATTAAGAACATAAGGGATGTGATACCGTTTCCCAGAACTCCGGGAAGCATTGAGTTTTGATTCGCCGGGATGAAGGGGGAAGCGCTTCACAAAAACCAGATAGGCAGAGATAAAAATTCCCGGTCAGTCTGTTCTCATGGTTCTCAGCTTGGCAAGCTCCCATATATAGTCGTACAGATGAAGGCCTTTGCTTGCCGCAACGATCTCGCCATCTTCTACTCCGATTTCCTGAGCCATGTATTCTTTTAAAAGCTGTATAGCCCCGAGGTTTGCGGGAAAACCATTCCATAAATCCCAGGATCTGAAATAAACCATGAAGTGGAGTTTTCCATACCTGATTCTTGTATCAATGCCCCTCAGACACGGTGGATCACCAAGGTACAGGGTCGTCGGATCCCCAACGGTCATATACGCCTGATTTGTTCCATGCCCGTCTTCTTTATACATCCTTATAACTTCGGCAACCTGACTTTCAAGATATTGTCCATATGTGTAATCTTCATTTGGGCTTTTTGCGGAGGTCATCAAATACGGCAGATACTCTTCAAGATATCCTTCCGCAACAGGATTGGGTATGTTTAAAGCGTGTGGAATGTCGGGTATAAGCGGGCGTACGCCGGGATGTTTTATGTGCACGGTAATATAATCAAATTCCAGCCTCTCCTGCCCCTTAAAACTTCCCCTTTCGATTACGTATTTATACCCGTTGTCAATTATCTGGTAAACAGATTGAAACCAGGCATCCGGAAGGTCTCTTGCGGCTATAGAAACAACATTTAACATTGAATGGCCATCGCTTGGAAAATTGTTTCCGCTATATGTCGAGCATTCTTACATCAAGGGCGTTGTTTACGATAAAGTCACGCCTTGGCTCGACCTCATCTCCCATGAGTATTGTAAAAATTTCATTGGTATCAACAGAGTCCTGCACCTTTACCTGCAAAAGAGTCCTTTGTTCCGGATTCATGGTTGTTCCCCATAACTGTTCGGGGTTCATTTCCCCAAGGCCTTTATATCGCTGAACAACCAATCCTTTTTTGCTCTCTTCCAAAACAAACCGCAGAAGCTCTTCTTTGTTGGATATTCTTACCTCATTCGCCCCGGATTCCTTGTTTTCCGTGTTTATTACAAAGAACGGTGGTTCATCATATTTAAAAATATGCTGGCCCAGAAATACACACTTCTGATAATCTTCGGAATAAACCAGTCCCGTCCCTATTTTGATATTCTTTATTTCCTTCTTGCTCATGATATTCGCCATGACATTGGAAACCGGGCTTTCAGGATATTCAACAACCAGTTCATGCACACTTCTTTCCGGGTTCCAGAGAATTTCACTGGTCTTATATTTGTTTTGGTTAAGAATGTTTTTAGTCCCGGACATTTTTTCCATATTCTGGAGAAATGTTTTGTCTTCCATTCCGCTTTTCAGTAGAATTTCTGTCAGTTCCTGTTTCAAACCACCTCTGTTTAATCTTGCTAAAGCAGATGAATATTCGGCCAAATTGGTTATAAAAAGATACAGGCGCTGCTCGGATAATGTGTTCTTGTTTTCACCTATTAAAATTCTGTTGTGCTCGCAAAAAAGCCTTGTTGCATAGTCGTTTAAAGCTGTCTCATCCTTAAAATATTTTTCGTTTTTCCCTTTCCCGACTTTAAGGAGCGGGGGCTGCGCTATATACAAAAAGCCCTTCTCTATAACTTCCGGCATCTGTCTGTAAAAAAACGTGAGCAGCAGCGTCCTGATATGAGATCCATCAACATCGGCATCCGTCATAATAATAACTTTATGATATCTGATGTTATCAATATTGTACTCTTCTTTCCCGACCCCTGTTCCAAGGACCGTAATAATGTTCCTTATTTCCTCGCTTTTTAATATCTGATCGAACCGTGCCTTCTCAACATTTAATATTTTCCCCTTCAGCGGAAGAATTGCCTGAAACTTTCTATCCCTTCCCTGTTTGGCACTACCCCCTGCCGAATCTCCCTCCACAAGGAATATTTCCCGCATGGCCGGTTCCTGAATCTGGCATTCCGCCAGCTTGCCTGGTAGCGAAGCATCAGCCAATAATCCTTTACTCCTGGCTATATCCCTCGCTTTTCTAGCGGCAAACCTTACTCTCGCAGCATCAATAGCTTTGGATAATATTTTTTTTGCGATCGGGGGATTTTCTTCAAAATATATTCCGAGTTTTTCATTTACTAGTGATTCGACAAGGCCTTTTATTTCGCTGTTCCCGAGCTTGGTTTTTGTCTGACCCTCAAATTGCGGGTTTTTCAGCTTTATGCTTATTATCCCGGTCAAACCCTCCCTGACATCATCGCCGCTTAATTTGTCTTTAAGCTCTTTTGCTGCTGATATGTTTCCGTTTGAGGCATACTGGTTAATAACTCTTGTGAGGGCTGTTTTAAAACCAATAAGATGAAATCCACCCTCAATGGTATTTATGTTGTTAGCAAAGGAAAACAGTTTTTCGGTAAATGTGTCGTTGTACTGGATTGCCACCTCAACATGAACATCATTTTTTATTCCCTCAAAATAAATCGGCTTATGTAACGGTGTGGTATGTTTATTTAAATACTCCACAAAAGAAGTTATGCCGCCCTCGTAATAAAACTCTTTTTTTGTTTCAGCTCGTTCATCTTCTATTTTTATCCGGAGCCCTCTGTTCAAAAAAGCAAGCTCTCTAAGTCTTTTTTTAAGGATTTCAAATTCGAACTTATCTGTTGTGAGTATTTCTGTGTCGGGTTTAAAATGTATTTTTGTTCCGCGTTTTTTTGTTTCCCCTGTTATGGAAAGCTCTGTTGCTTTTTTTCCTCTTTCAAAGATCTGGTGGTATACTTTACCTTCGGTATATATTTCCAGCTCGAGTTTTTCTGAAAGGGCGTTAACAACAGAAAC
>JAHJQU010000415.1 GCA_018819005.1 Pseudomonadota bacterium
ATGGACCCTTCGGTTCTTTTTATATTCGCCTCTCTGGTAATAGGCATGGTATTTACCAAAACAGGGCTAACGAAGCGCCTCGCGTATAAAATGCTGATGATTGTCGGCGAAAAAACCAGCATGATTTATCTCGGATGCCTTGTCGTGACCGCATTGCTGGCGCATGTAATGGCTCACACTGCTGTTGCGGCAACCATATATCCGCTCCTTCTGGCGATATATTCGCTTTACACCGATGACATCAAGCCGACCAAATTCGGGAAGGGTTTATTCATAGGCATGGCCTATGTGGCAGGCGCAGGAAGTATTATAACTCTCCTTGGCGCCGCACGCGGCATCGTTGCACTCGGGTTTTACAAGGAAATCACGGGAGTTGATATATCTTTTTTCGAAATCACCTATTATCTCGCTCCGGTCGGATGGGCCATGGTTTTTATCTTATGGGGTTTTGTGATGATTTTTTTCAAGCCGGAAAAAGCGGTAATCCCGGGGTTGAGGGAAAAAGCCCGGCAACTTAATTCCGAAATGGGCGCCCTCACAAGAAATGAAATAATCGGAGCTGTTTTAGTTTTTTGCGCAATCGCTTTCATGTCCCTGCAATCTTTTGTTCCGGCGTTAAAACCTTTCAACAAATCCGCAGTTATTCTCGTTTCAACGATTCTTTTTTTCATATCCGGAATCCTCGACATCAATGATCTTGAAGATATTCCCTGGAATATCATTCTTCTTTTTGCAGGCGCCATGAGCATAGGTTTCTGCCTCTGGCAGACGGGCGCCGCCGAGTGGCTGGCAATAAACTGGCTCAGTTTTTTCAAGAATTCCCACTGGTTCATCTTCGTGATGAGCATAGCGGTTTTTGTTCTGGTCATGACCAATTTTATAATGAATGTGGCGGCTATCGCTATCTCTTTGCCCGTAGCCCTTGTGGTCGCTCCGTATCTCAATATAGCTCCGGAGGTAATCCTGTTTGTCTCCCTTGTCACGGCAGGAATGCCGTTTCTTCTTCTTGTTGGAGCGGCGCCGAACGCGATTGCCTATAACTCAAAACAGTTTACAAGCGGTGAATTTTTTAAGGCAGGCATTCCTGCGAGCATTATTCTTCTGGTGGTGCTTGGATTGACAATACTTGTGTTATGGCCGCTCATGGGAATGCCGATTCTTCTGGCTCCTTAAATGGTATATGCCATACAAAATACATTTTTCTGAACCCAAACAGGAGTCTGATCGTGAATACCTTTATTGTTAAGGATCTGATGGTTCCGCTTTCGGAATATGCCACCGTTCAGGAAGGATCGACACTGTTTGAAGCTGTTCTCGCCCTGGAAAAAGCTCAGGAAGAGTTTGATTATGAGCATACCCCATACCATCATCGCGCTGTTTTGATTCTAAATAAGGACAAAAGGGTTATCGGCAAACTGAGTCAGCTTGGCGTGCTTCGCGCAATTCTGCCTAAAAATGAGCGTACCCAACACATTGAAGATATCAGCCGCTTTGGATTTTCAACGAGTTTTATTAACAGCCTGAGGGAGAAATATCGACTGGAAGAAGGCATTTTGGATGATATTTATAAAAAGGCAACCCGGATGAAGGTGGAGGATTACATGCAGACCCCTTCCGAAGGCGAATATGTTGATGAAATGACTTCTCTTGATACGGCTATGTATCAACTGGTTATCGGGACACATTTGTCATTGATAGTGACCAGAGGAGACGAGATTGTAGGCCTTTTAAGGATGTCGGATGTATTTGCCGCGGTTTTCCATGCCATGAAAAGTGGTGAATTAACTGAATAGATTAGGAGCGAATATGCAGGCGCTGGAAAAGCTTCTTGACCGGATTATACAGAGGGTCAATATCAATCTGAGAGAGCTTGGCTTCGATGTTACTCCATATGTACGTGAACTTATTCCGCGTATGCAGATGTTTAAATTTTATGCATTTTATGGCATCACGCCGCACCACCCGCTCAATTTTCAATTTACACACTCAAATCTGGCAGGCAGTTATTTTTTAGGAAAATGCCGGGTAACAAACTCGCTGCTTTACAAAAGCGACATCCGGGGAGACGAACTTAAAAAAAAGGGAACTGTGTTTCAGTTTCAGGAGTTTGAAATCCCGATCACCCGGGATGAACAGATTGACATCGAAGATAGTTTTCTGATCAAGACCCTTGTACACAATTATTCTCATGATCCTGAAACTCTTGAAAAATTCTTCATCAAAGATACTATTTCCATGCACTATGCAAACATCCATGGATCACCCTCGGACGGATGCTTCCTGGGCCCTTTTTCAACCGTGGACATGACCACAATGCATGATTGCGTTATCGGCGCCTTTTCTTATATCCAGGCCGGTGAGATCAGCCATAAGAAAATCGACCCCGGTACCGTGTGGGTCCGCAGTCCAGACAATTTCAATTTTCTTTACCGGTATGAATACAACCGATTGAACAAATATATTAATTTTACTGCCGGCAATCGGCCAAAAGGACTGCTATTTGACTTTGTGGAAGATCATAAGAAAGAATTTGAGCGGGTTTTTGCTCTGGTCAACATCGAAACACCCCGGTCGGTTCCCGGGAGCGCCTCACTGGATCGGTATGCGGTTATCAAGCCCCACACCAAAATCAGCGAGAATGTGCTGGTTGCCCAGCGGGCCTATCTTCAAAACGCGTGGCTCGGCAAGGGCGCCAACGCTCAGGAAAACTGTTATATTATCAATTCCCGATTAGAAGGGTATGATATAACCGCCCACGGCGGAAAAATTGTCGAAGCGGATTTGGGCAAAAAAGTGTTTGTAGGGTTTAACAGCTTTCTGCGGGGAAGACCTGACGCCAGACTGACCATAGGGAAGGATAGCATCGTAATGCCCCATACCATAATTGATATTAGTAATCCACTCACCATTCCGCCCGATCATATAATCTGGGGACTGGTAACAAACAAGCATGATCTGGAAACCAACAGTATGCCCATAAACGATTTTTCTAAAATAGAAACAAAATTTTCGTTGGGCAATATGATCTTTGAAGGCAACGGCGCGAGTTTTGTTTCAGCTTTCCGGCACCGGATCGATCATATCCTGGAAGCCAACGGCGCGTTTTTCAACGGTGCTGAAAACAAAGGACATGCGCAAAAAAACCAGAGCATATCTTTCAACACGATTCAGCCTTATCCAATGGGCGAACTTAAAGGATTGTATCCCTCGATTATCATACAGCCTTAACGGGCCCCTGTCACACAAGAAATCCCCCAAGAAATTCTCCGAAATGACGCCGAGATCGCACAGAGACCTTTGCATAACACCCCCTTTTGCCCGATTACTGTGTCAGTCTCAAATTGTAATCCTCGAAATACTCTATGTATTCCTGCGGTTAAAATTATCGTTTTCCTTGTACTTGGTCAAAATTGGATGTTCTTCAAAGGTCTCGCATAAAAAGGCCACTTCCGGATGGAAACTATTTAAAATAAGTCAGGAGTGCATGAAGGTAGGTAAGCGGGTGGGGCGGACAACCGGGAATAAAAAGGTCAACCGGTATAAGGCTGTCCAGGCCGGATGAGACTTCAGGGCTGCCGCTGAATGGACCCCCGGTCAGAGAGCAGCTGCCCGCAGCAATTACTACTTTCGGTGATGGTACGGCTTCATAGGTTTTGAGCAAGGCTGTCTTCATATTGCGGGATATCGGTCCGGTGACGACAATGCCGTCGGCATGCCGGGGAGAAGCCACGAAGTTGATACCGAATCGGGCCAGATCGAAAAAAGGCGTTGCCAGTACGTTCAGGTCAGCTTCACAGGCGTTGCATCCGGCGGCAGATACCTGCCGAAGCTGCAGAGAACGTCCGAAAAGAGCTTTGAAGTTCTGTCTGGCATGCCGGGACAGTGAAGGCAAGTCGCCACCGGTCAACAGGTGCTCTTTCATGGAAACGGCAAGCTCAAAATTCCTGGAAAACGAGACAAATCTCCCTTCAGAAAGACGTTCACAGGCTCCGCAAAAAACACATCGGCCCATATCGATCATTTTGTGCTGAGGATCAATGGCCTTCTGTGGGCATGCGTCAGCGCACTGCAAGACCACATCGGCCGTGGCATTCGGGTTGACCTTCGGCAGACCGCGATAGCGTGAATGCAGTTTGATTTTTTCTTTCGGGTAGCGGGTGGTTCTATAGCCCTGTTCAAATCTATTTTTAAGCGTATTCAGCATTGTGGTTTCTCTTTAATTTATTTGTCTGCCCTCCGGATTCTGACCCCTGTAATCCGATATACAGTTTCCTTAGAGATCGAACCCGCAATAGGACAGGTTGAAACTCTTGTTGTTTAGGGGAAAATCCGAAATTCCGGTATCCCGCAAAGCCATAGCCAGACCGTTCCAGTTGTGAAAAGATGGATCCTTGATCTTGTAGCGGAGAATCTTGCCGGCGGCATCGGTCAAAACGCAGTGAGATAACTCCCCGCGCCACGCTTCGTTGATGGTAACAACAAAAGATGACGGAGCCGGATTAAAAGAGCCGCTGACGACACATTCTGTTTTAACAGGATCTTTAAGCAAAGACTGGATAATTGAGATCGATTGCAATACCTCCTGCGCCCTCAATCTGGCCCGGGCGTAAACATCTCCGGTAAGCTCAACATTTTCAAGGATATCAAGAAGGGGATAATGCTCCGTAGGAAAAGACCGCCGGGTATCATATGAAATTCCACAGGCGCGCGCGGCCGGTCCCACCAGACCCAGCTTCTCTGCGTCCGGGCGGCTGACCTTCCCGCAACTCTCAAAGCGTGATATAACGCTGATTGTGGAGAATAAAAGATCGATGACGTGTTCAACCTGTGGTTTCAGTTCTTTTATTCTTTCCGTAAGGGTTTTGCGGTCCTCATCCGTCATTGGGAAGCAAACTCCGCCCGGGCGCACAAGTCCTTTACCGAAACGGTTTCCGCACAACACCAGGGTCATGTTGAGAAAATCGCCCCGCATGCGGCCAAAATAATTTGCCGCAGGTAGAAAGGCCACATCGCCGCTTAGGGCGCCGAGATCCCCCAAATGATTGGCGATTCGTTCCAGTTCCAGCGCAATCGTCCGGATGATACGCGCGCCTTTGTCGGGTCGAACATATGCTAATCCCTCAAATGCCTCGGCCATGCACAGACTGTTGCCTATGGCCGTATCGCCCGCAATTCCTTCGGTTATAACCGGCAGTCGTTTGACATCGGCATTACGCATAAGCTCTTCCACGCCACGGTGCTGGTATCCAAGTTGTATTTCCAGATGCAGTACACGCTCTCCGATGCAGTTGAACCTGAAATGCCCCGGTTCGA
>JAHJQU010000064.1 GCA_018819005.1 Pseudomonadota bacterium
AAAGCAAAGATGAACTTGGAGATCTGGCCCGTGCGACAAATGAAATGGCTGCAAAGCTTAAAGAAACACATACATCAGTGACGAATCTGGAGAAAGAAATTACGGAGCGAAAGCTGGTTGAGGATTTTGCCAGACAGTCAGAGCAACGTTATCGCATTCTGTTTGATGAGGCTCCGGCGATGTATGTCATCACCCGCAATAAAGAAGGATCTCCCATTATAGAAGACTGCAATGCGTTGTTTTTAAGCGCTCTATGTTATTCTCATGATGAAGTGATTGAGAAACCCCTGGCCGATTTTTACACTCCAAAATCCCGCGCGGAATTGCTTGAGCGAGGCGGTTACCGGCGCGCTCTGTCCGGAAGTTTCGGTAAAGAGGAGCGTCAACTGGTTACACGGGACGGCCGGATTATAGAGACATTGCTTAACGCCGTGCCTGAAACAGACAGGTATGGAAAAGTAACAGGAACGAGGGCAATGTTTGTCGATATCACCGACAGAAAGCGTGTGGAGGAGGAGATCCACAAGCTAAATGCTGAACTCGATCTGCGCGTGCAGGAGCGCACCGCACAGCTTGAAGCGGCGAACAGGGAGCTTGAGGCTTTCAGCTATTCCGTGTCGCATGACCTCAGGTCTCCGCTGCAGCACATAACCGGATTTGCTGAACTCCTGAATAAACGCGCTTCCGAATTCCTTGATGAAAAGAACAGACATTATCTGAAAGTCATTATCGATTCGACAATCGGGATGGGCAGACTGATTGACGATCTTCTCTCCTTTTCGCGGATGGGCCGTACGGAGATGATGAAAAGAAAGACAAATCTCGACGGCCTTGTCGGGGAAATATTAAAAGACTTTCGTGCGGACTCAAGGAGTAAGAATATCGACTGGAAAGTCGGACCGCTTCCGGAGGTTTATGGTGACACTGCGATGCTTCGCCTTGTGTTTGTCAACCTTATTTCAAATGCTTTCAAGTTTACAAAAAAGCGAACCGGTGCAGTAATCGAGATCGGGAGCGCCTGCGGCGAAAAGGGTGAAGTGTGCGTCTATGTAAAAGACAACGGGGCAGGCTTTGACATGAAATACGTCGATAAACTATTCGGTATATTTCAGCGCCTCCATAGAGCTGAGGAGTTTGAAGGGACCGGTATCGGACTTGCCAATGTCCGGAGAATCATCCACCGGCATGGCGGGAAAGTGTGGGCGGAAGGGAAAGTGGGAGAAGGGGCCACCTTCTTCTTTACGCTGAAAGCGTAAGGCGTGAATCGCAGATCGTGAATCGTAGATCGTGGATAGTGGATCGTGAATCCGCCAGACAGATTAGCGGATCAACGAACGACGAATCACGATGTACGATATTCGAAGTACGAGTAAGGCGTGAGGCAAAAGGAGAGGTTCAATCGATGAATTCTGACGGCGCCAAGAAAATTCTGTCAAGTCACATATGGCTTATATCTTATCTGATACTTCTGTTTACTGTTATCTGTGCAGGGTGGTTTGTAACGGGATATCTGGGCGATAAGGCAAGGCAGGAAATACACGAATATAACGACAAAATAATGTCATTACATTCTTCTCATTTAACCGGCGAATTTGATAAAATTGAGAGAGCCGTAAGAACAGTGTCGGGGGATAATTGGATTGTTTCCGCGCTCATTTCCCGGAAAAATCAAGATATCGCGAATGCCGACTCGGTTCTTGACAGGTACAATTCAGTTCTTGAGAGTTCAGTCTGTTATCTCATGGACAGCAATGGAATTACCATTGCTTCCTCCAACCGTAATGATCCTGACAGCTTTGTCGGTAAATCCTATCAATTCCGCCCCTACTTTACACAGGCGATAAAAGGCGCTCCGGGCCGGTATTTTGCCCTCGGCATCACTTCATTAAAAAGAGGTTTCTACGCGAGTTACCCCGCAAGGGACGGCAAGGGTGAAATCATCGGAGTTGCAGTGATTAAGCAGGATGTTGATGCGGAAGAAGAGCATCTGACAAACTATCCGAATTGTTTTATGATCGATCCTAACGGCATTATCTTTCTATCCAGCAGGAAAGAGATGAACTTCAAGAGCCTTTGGCCGGTAAGTCGGGAAGCACAGCTTGCCTTTAAGAAATCAAAACAATTCGGTGAAAAGGAATTTGAAGCTCTCCTGCCCCTTGAAATTACGGACGGGATGGAGATTGTGTTTGAAGGGAAAAAGCATCTTGCATCACGTTATGTCATCAATACTGAGGGCTGGTCAATTGTGATTATGACTACAACGGAAAGAGTTTATATATACAAGTCAACCGGTGTGATAATAACAACATTCATATGTATCTTTTTAGTGGTACCTCTCGTAATTAATTATATGACATCCAAATTGGCAGAAAAAGTGGGCGATAGCGAAATACGATTCCGCATGCTGTTCCAAAACATCACATCCGGTTTTGCGTTGCACGAGATTATCCTGAACGATGAGGGACAACCCTGCAATTACCGATTTCTGGAAGTAAATCCAGCTTTTGAACAACTTACCGGTCTAAAGGCCCAGGACCTGATCGGTCGAACGGTGCTCGATGTCCTGCCGGATACAGAACATTCCTGGATTCAAAAGTATGGGAGTGTTGCCATGACCGGCAATCCGGTTAGCTTTGATAACTATTCCGGTGCATTGGGCCGCCATTATGAATGTCTGGCTTACAGACCGCGGCGCGGCCAGTTTGCAGTCTTATTTACCGACATCACCGACCGTAAAAAGATGGAGAATGAAATCATAGCCGTTTCGGTAACCGATCAGCTTACAGGCCTTTATAACAGAAGAGGTTTTTTATCCCTGGCGGAGCAGCAGGTAAAATTATCAGACAGGAATAAGAGCGAAATGCTGCTCTTTTTTGCCGATCTCGACTTGTTAAAACAGATAAACGATACACTTGGACATGAGGAGGGAGATAAAGCGCTCATTGAAGCAGCTAATGTACTCAAAAAAACCTTCCGAACTTCCGATATAGCCGCCCGCCTTGGAGGAGATGAATTTGCCGCCCTCGCAATCGGTATGAATAAAGCAAATTCCGGGATATTTACCGCCAGGCTGCAGCAACTGATAGACAAGCAAAATGATCAGGAAAACCGGAGGTATAACCTGTCAATCAGTATTGGCTGCGCTTATTATGATTCTGAAAATCCCTGTTCCATTGACGAACTCATAGCAGATGCGGATAAGCAGATGTATGAGCAGAAGCAGCATAAGAAATTGGCTCAGGCGTGAGGCGTAGATCGTGAATCGTGAATCGAATAACGAACGACGAATCACGAACAATGATCAACGAACGCACTTTAGCAGAGCTGGAATTATCATCTAAAGCGCAAGGAACAATTCACTGGAGATATGCATGTATGCTTTACATTTATTCGGATTATATGTTAAGTACACTTACATGATTACAAGACCATTCTGGCTGAATCGTAGATCGTAGATCTTAAGATGAACAACGATTCACGAACGACGAACCACGAAGTCCGGCAGTCGAAAAAGGAGTGACAAAGACGATGATGATTAAAACAATTCTGCTGGTTGAAGATAATCCTAATGATGTTGAACTTACAATGGAAGCTCTTGCGGAAAACAATATCGCAAATGCCGTTGATCTGGCCTCCGACGGCGAAGAAGCGCTTGACTATCTTTATTGTAAAGGGAAATTCTCATCCCGCTCTCCGGTCAATCCCGGCGTGATACTTCTTGATCTCAAATTGCCGAAGGTGAACGGACTTGAAGTTCTGGGAAAAATCAGGTCCGATGACAGGCTTAAACTGATTCCTGTCGTCATCCTCACGTCATCCCGAGAGGAAAAAGACCTTGTTGAGGGCTACAGGCTTGGTGTGAATGCGTATGTTGTAAAACCTGTTGATTTCAACGAATTTGTAAAAGCCATAAGAACGCTCGGATTATTCTGGGCGATTATTAATGAGCCGCCGCCGGATCGTGGATAGTGAATCGTGGATCGAAGATCGTGAATCCTGAATCGTGGATCGAAAAACGAACAACGAACCACGATTCAGGAGATGACATGAAGTTGAGAAGCTACAAGGATTTGGATGTCTGGAAAAAAGGGATTGAAATTGTTGATTTTATTTATGAGGTCACAAACAGATTTCCAAAAGCCGAGATTTATGGATTGTCATCACAGATGCAGCGGCCAGCGGTTTCAATACCATCGAATGTGGCAGAGGGATTTGCAAGACAACATAAAAAAGAATTCGTTCAATTTTGCTATATTGCATTAGGTTCTTGTGCTGAACTGGAAACACAACTGATTGTTGCTCATAATCGAAGATATGTGCCGGACGAGGATACCGGAAGACTGGAAGAGTATCTCGATCATGAAAGTCGAATGTTAATGAATCTAATAAAGAGTTTAAATCAGAAATCATAATTCGTGGATCGTGAATCGAAGACGAATCACGATCTACGAACAACGATCCACGATCTGCGGGAGGATTCTATGAAGAAGCTTCAGATACTCAACCTTGAAGACAATCCGAACGACTCAGAGCTTAATAAAGAGATGCTTGAAGACGGTGGTATTGAATGTGAAATAACGCGTGTCGAGACAGAGGATGAATTTCGGGCCGCATGCGATAAAGGCGGTTTCGACATAATCCTTGCCGATTACAACCTTCCGACTTATGACGGACTTTCAGCTCTTGAGGTCGCGCTGGAAAGATGCCCTGATCTGCCTTTTATATTTGTCTCCGGGAGAATGGGCGAGGAGGTTGCCATTGAGTCCCTTAAAAGCGGCGCAACTGATTATATCCTTAAGAATAATTTTAATCGGCTTGCATCATCAGTCCTAAGAGCTCTGAAAGAAGCGGAAATGAGAACGAAGCGCAAGGAAGCTGAAGAACAACTTAAAGAGAATTTCGAGAGACTGAAAAAGTCCATGAGCGGAATCATACAAGCCATCGCTCTTACAGTGGAAACAAGGGATCCATATACCTCCGGGCATCAAATCAGAGTTGCTAAACTGGCAATGATGATAGCCGGGGAGATGAATCTTTCTCCGGATCAGACGGAAGGAATTAAGATGGCTGCGGAAATCCATGATATCGGCAAGTTATCGGTGCCTGCTGAAATTTTAAGCAAACCTTCAAAATTGAGCGATATTGAGTTCCAGCTTATAAAGATTCATCCTGATGCCGGTTATAAGATAATAAAAGACATCGAATTCTCCTGGCCTATCGCCGAGATTATCGTGCAGCACCATGAACGGATAGACGGTTCCGGATACCCGAAAGGCCTTAAAGGTGAAGAAATTCTTCTGGATCCAGAATACTGGCTGTAGCCGATGTGGTCGAAGCGATTGCTTCCCACCGACCCTACCGTCCCGCTTATGGGATCGATATTGCGATAGAGGAAATATCGAAAAATAAGGGGATCCTCTACGATACGGATGTAGTTGATGCCTGTCTGAAGCTCTTTAATGAGAAGGGGTTTATGTTTGAGTAGCCTCGTGCCTTTAATCGAAACAACGCCTGATCTGAAGAAGGCATTAAAGGGCATTGAATCGGAAAAAAGAGTCGGCTTCGACCTTGAAGCTGACTCGATGTACCATTTTTCGGAAAAAGTCTGTCTTCTTCAGGTTGCCTCAAAAAATACCGCCTTTGCTATTGATACTGTAAAGCTCAGAGATTTATCTGTTTTAAAGCCCCTTTTCATACGGAAAGATGTGATGAAGATATTTCATGGGGCGGATTATGACGTGCGGTCTCTTTTCAGAGACTTCGGCATCGAAATAAAGAATCTTTTTGACACCGAACTGGCATCCCGCTTTCTCGGGATAAAGGAGACGGGTCTTGAGGCAGTGCTCAGGAATCGGTTTGATTTAAAACTTGAAAAGAAATATCAGAAAAAAGACTGGTCGCAAAGGCCCCTGTCTGCAGATATGCTCAACTACGCTCTCAATGATGTTCGCCATCTTGTATCACTTTCCGAAATTCTTGAAAAAGAGCTTGACGATATCGGACGTTTGTCATGGGTTGAGGAAGAGTGTGAAATATTGTGCAGGGTCAGGTCATCTGAAGATAACGGCGATCCGCTTTTTTTAAAATTCAAGGGGGCAGGGAAACTTAAGCCGGAGACTCTTGCCGTTCTTGAGGCGCTTCTTCGCTTTAGAAAAGAGGCGGCTCAAAAAAAGGACAGGCCTTTGTTTAAAATCATGGGAAATAATTCTATCCTGAAACTTGCCGAAACAAAACCCGACAGTTTGAAAAAAATCATGAATACCGACGCCCTCTCTCAAAGGCAGTTGGATATATACGGCAAAGACTTGGTTGGTGTTATAAGTAAGGCTGTGAAGATACCTGAAAATATGCTTCCTGTTTATCCAAGAAAAACAGCTTTTTATGTTTCAGAATCGGCGGCAAGGAGAATCGAAGCGCTTAAGATATGGAGGGACAAAAAGGCGGTAAAACTTAATATTGATCCGGGACTTTTATTGAACAAATCCCTTATAAGTACAATCGGGGTACAAAATCCTAATGATCCTGCCGGGCTCGGAGCGATAAAAGAGATGAAAAACTGGCAGAGGAGAGAGTTCGGGGATGAGATTATCAGAGCTTTGAGACGAAAGAAATAACAGGATTGACGGCTTCGTAAAAAGCCATTCTGCTGTGTTGCACTTCATCTTTCGTCATTGCAGCGTACCAGTAAGTACGCTTCAATCCTCAGGATTCGTGCGCCTTGCATAATGAGCTTTTTTCTTTGCCGTATGAATTTCGAATTTTTACGAAGGTATCAAAATAGATTATGGAAGAAAAAATATTATTCAAATCCGGGGATCTTGAACTCGAAGGAATTCTTGAGAAAAATTACGGGGATAGAGGAGTTATAATAACCCATCCGCATCCTCTCTACGGAGGGGACATGTATAATCCTGTTGTCGGGGCAATTGCAAACGCATACAGGGATAAAGGATATTCCACGTTAAGGTTCAATTTCAGGGGGGTAGGGGAAAGCGGCGGAAAGCATGATAATGGAATAGGTGAACAGGATGATCTCCTTTCGGCCATATCGTACATGAATGAGACAGGCATAAACCAAATTGATATTTCAGGATATTCATTCGGAACCTTCGTGAATGCCGGGGCTGTCCGCAAGGGTGCCCGTGTGCGGAATATGACTATGGTCTCTCCGCCGGTTGCATTTATGGAATTCGGTCGGCCTGTGCCGATTTCATGCTTAAAACTCGTTATTACAGGTAGTTATGATGAAGTTGCGCCTGTTGAATTTATCAGAAAAACTCTCTTTCAGTGGAATCCCGAAGCCGGACTTGAAGTTATTGAAGGAACGGATCATTTTTATGCAGGATACTTAAAAAAGCTTGAGGAAGTTTTATCCTTATATATATTAAGAAAGGCGTAATGCGGAAGGCAAGAGGCATAAGCTGGCTTCATAACCCCATGCAATTCGCAGAACACCTTAAAAGGCAGAAAAAGGTTGACTTACAAACGGAACTTTCCTATATTTTGCCGTCCGCAAAATAGCTATCTTATTAACATATTGTTATTATAAATTATATTAAGGATAATTAATATATTAAGGTTATTATAAAAACATAAAAAAAATAAAGGAGGTGGAGTCTGGAAGGACTTTGGTCTTTTTTTAAAGAACAAGTAGTTTATGGTATGGTTAATAATCAATAATAAGGAGGGGGTTTAATGAGTGCAACTATACTTTTTGCCTTAGGATGCGGGGTATTAGGCGTTATATACGCCATAATGACCGCGATATGGGTAACAAAGCAGGACGCAGGGAATGCGAAGATGCAGGAGATCTCAAATGCTGTTAAAGAGGGCGCAATGGCGTTCCTTGCACGCGAATACAAAACGGTCGCAATGGTTGCGGTGCCTTTGACAGTTCTTCTGGCC
>JAHJQU010000416.1 GCA_018819005.1 Pseudomonadota bacterium
CGGAGTGGCCTTCCCGTAAAATCTTATATCGAGTTTTCTGCTGAAGCCGATCTTCTTGTTCATGATGCTGAATACACTCCTGAAGAGTATGAACATTATAAGGAATGGGGACATTCATCATATTCACAGGCTCTTTCCTTAGCTTTTGAAGCAGGGGTTAAAAGACTTGGTCTTTTCCACCATAGTCCTGAAAGATCCGACAGTGAAATGAATAAATTGGTTGAAATATGCAGGCAAACTGCTGCCGAAAAAAAACAGAATCTCGATTGTTTCGGTGTCTCGTGTGATATGGTTTTTAGCTTGTAATCCGGAGCTCCCCCATCAGGCAAAATCAGCAAAGTCCGCAAAGGTAAGATAATAATAGTTATGGAAGATCTCATCAAAAAAGCAGCTAAAAACCTTGCAGCGTCAAATAAAGTTATTGCTCTAACAGGTGCCGGCGTTTCAGTTGAAAGCGGTATACCTCCTTTTCGCGGGAAGGGTGGTTTATGGGAAAAGATCGATCCAATGGAATTTGCACATATTGACGCCTTTTTGAGGGATCCCGCAAAAGTCTGGAACATCCTTATAAGGGAGATGAAAGACATTGTTGATAAAGCCAGACCGAACGACGCGCATAATGGTTTGGCAAAACTTGAAAAGCTTGGCATATTGAACGTAATTATCACCCAGAATGTTGACGGGCTTCACCAGATGGCAGGAAACAGCGATGTTATAGAATTTCACGGCAACTTTGCTTGGCAGAAATGCCTTGATTGCGGGAAAAACATCGAGACTTTCAAAATATCTCTGAATGAGATTCCGCCCAAATGTTCCTGCGGAGGAATTTTAAGACCCGATTGCGTTTTCTTCGGTGAAATGATACCGCCTGAACATCTTATGCGTTCACGAAAGGTTTCTTATGAATGCGAAATAATGCTGGTTATAGGAACATCGGCACTTGTCCAGCCGGCAGCATACATGCCTGTCATAGCAAAAGAATCGGGAGCCATGGTAATTGAAATCAATCCGGAAAGCACTCCTCTTACAGGAAGCATAAGTGACTACCTGATCAGGGGAAATGCCGGAAAAATCATAAGAGAAATCGTCGCTGAAGTAGAACGCCTCATGTAGAGCATGGAAAATGTCTGAACTTGAAAACGGCTGGATAAAAAGAATCTCTGTCACGCTCCCCTCCATTGAAGACAACACTGCAGATGCAGACAGGCTGGAAAGAGCGTTGGCGGCCATTCTCAAAACGGAAATGGTCGATATCGACCTGTCTGTTCTTGCAGATCTCCCGGAGCTTTTCAGAAAGGGCAATTATAATTTACGCTGCGTTCTTTTTAAAGATCATAAAAAGTGGCGCCTTTCCGGAATATCATCCGATGATACGGACAGGTTAACCGGCCTTGCGGTCGATCTTGGCACAACCACTGTTGTATTAAGATTACTTGATCTTTCAACCGGCCATGCTTTAGCTGAAAGCTCTTTCATCAATCCCCAGATATCGATCGGGCCTGATATTCTTACACGGCTCCATTTTGCCGAAAAAGAGAACGGGCTCTGTGAACTGAACAGGCTGATAATTGAAGGATTGAACCGGGCCATAGCAGAACTATGCAAATCCTGCAAAATCGAACCTTCCGACATATATCTTCTCTCCGTTGCGGGAAATACATCCATTACCCATCTTTTTCTTGGATTAAATCCCCGCTGGATTATCCGGGAGCCCTATATTCCAGTCACAAACCGACCAGGCTGTATCAGCGCCCGCGAGTTGGGAATAAGAGTAAATAAATCCGCCGGGGTTTTTATCTTCCCAAATACCGGAAGTTATTTTGGCGGAGACCTTGTTGCTGGGATTTTATATTCGGGCTTAAACCGCGGCGAGAATACATCGATTCTTGTTGATGTCGGAACAAATGCCGAAGTTGTACTCGGGAATAAAAACTGGCTGGTTGCCTGTGCCGGTGCTGCCGGCCCGGCTCTTGAAGGAGGGGTCACAAAGATGGGCATGATGGCTGGCCCCGGAGTAATTGACAAGGTGTCTGTGGATTCGGAAACAGGGCTTTTTTCAATTCATACAATAGAAGGTCTTCCCCCCAGGGGCATCTGCGGTTCAGGTCTTATAGATCTTGCGGCAGCGCTTTTTATCTCCGGCATGATAGACATAAAAGGAAAATTTGTTCTTGACGCATGCGGAACAAAATTAATTGAAAAAGACGGGGTAAAACACTTTGTCTTGGTTTACGCAGAAGAATCTTCGGAAGGTTTTGATCTCACCATAAGCCAGGCCGATCTTGACAGCCTCATAAGATCTAAGGCAGCCATGCACACAATACTTGAAACAATTGCTTCCTATGTCGGGATTTCCCTTTCAGAGCTCTCCACGTTTTATGTTGCCGGCACTTTCGGCTCCCTTATCAATCCCCGCTCAGCCATAACAATCGGAATGATGCCGGATCTCCCCGAAGGAACATACAAGTCAATAGGGAACAGCTCCCTTGAAGGCGCTTCCATGCTACTTAAAAACAGCGGATTAATTGATGAAATAGATGCCATCAGAAAAAGCATCACTTATATCGAATTGAATGTAAACCAGGATTTCATGAACCGTTTTTCTGCCGCCAGATTTATCCCACACACCAATCTTTCGCTTTTCCCATCGGTCAATTCCGCCAGGACTTAATGGCGCGACTCGGCCTCTTGACCTTCGCGGTGAAAATTCAGACTTATCAGGAAGCCGTCAGCGTTTCTTCTGCAAAAGGAAAAGACTGATATACCTCGGATCGAGATCTTTAAATGCAATCCTGCCGTACTCGTTTTCTATTTCCGCAAAAAGATCCTCAAAAGTTTGTCCGAGCAGCCGGGTTATTTCCGAGGATTTAATCCCGGCCCTTTCGGAAACCCAGCTTAAAAACGATTCCTTGATTAAAATATCTGTTTTCCTGGGTCTTCTCCCTTTTGCCCACATCGACCTGAAAAAACGCATGAAATCGTCAAAAGGCACGGGGGCCACCTCTTCGGGAAGGCCGAGGCGATATCTTGCAAAAAGGGTAAGAATAATCTTTTTATGGTTTA
>JAHJQU010000417.1 GCA_018819005.1 Pseudomonadota bacterium
CAGAAACACAGCGCCAGCAATAGCCCTCGGCATCAAGTATTGCATTGAAAGGCTTGGATGTAAAGAAGATGAGGTTATATTTATATCACCTTCAGACCATATCATAAAGCCTGCCGATAAATTCGCTGAATATATCAACCTCGCAAGAGAAGTTGCTCAACAGGGCTATATTGTAACCTTTGGAATTAAGCCTGATAGAGCAGAGACAGGATACGGATATATAAAAGTCAAGAGTCTGGAGTCTGGAGTCAAGAGTCTGGAGTTTTTTGATGTGAAAGAAGAAGGGGACTGTCCCAGATTTACGGACGCAGTCCCCGTATTTAACGGGGCAGGCTCCGAATCGGGACTGTCCCCGAATCAGAAGATGAATTTTTTTAAAGTAGAAAGATTTGCAGAAAAGCCTGATGCTGAAAGAGCTAATCGTTATCTTGCTGAAGGGAATTATTACTGGAACTCTGGCATGTTTGCCTTCAGCATTGGAGCAATGATTGATGAATTTAAACAACATGCGCCTGAAATAATAGAAATGCTTGATAAGAACTTTGATGAAATGCTATCACACTTTAAAAATATGCCTGATATATCCATAGATTATGCTGTAATGGAAAAATCAGATAAAGTTGTGATGCTGCCTCTTGATTTATACTGGAATGACATAGGCTCGTGGGACTCGCTATATGATGTGCTGGATAAGGATGAAAATGGAAATGTTACAAAAGGCGATGTATTGACAGTTGATACTAAAAATACTCTTATACTCGGCAGTAAAAGACTTATATCTACTATCGGATTGGAGGATTGCCTGATAGTTGAGACTGATGATGCCATCCTGATTGCAAAAAAAGGTGAGGCTCAGAAGGTCAAAGACATTGTTAATAAGTTGAAAGAAGATGATAGAAAAGAGGCAGATGAGCATGTTACAACATATAGGCCGTGGGGAAGCTATACAGTGCTTGAAGAAGGGCCGAGATATAAAATTAAACGCATAGTCGTAAATTCTCTTGAGAAACTTAGTCTCCAGATGCATTATCACCGCTCCGAACACTGGGTGGTTATCAAAGGCACAGCGAAAGTAACAATAGGTGATAAGGAGATATTCATCCATGAAAATGAATCAGCCTATGTCCCGAAGTCGACGATGCACCGGCTTGAGAATCCCGGCAAAGTACCGCTTGAAATAATAGAAGTCCAGAATGGAGAATATGTAGGAGAGGATGATATTGTGAGATATGAGGATGTTTATGGGAGAGGATAAAATTGGATATTATTAAATTAGGAGCAAATGAATGGAAAAAAGGATATTAGTGACAGGTGGAGCGGGATTTCTTGGCTCACATTTATGTGAGAGACTTCTGAATGATGGTTCCGAAGTGCTCTTTTAGATAATTTTTATACCGGACGGAAGGCGAATGTTGCTCATCTAATGTCCAATCCTTATTTTGAGGTTATGCGTCATGACATTTGCTTCCCTCTTTATGTTGAAGTTGATGAAATATATAATCTCGCCTGTCCTGCATCTCCGATTCATTACCAGTTTGACCCTGTGCAGACAACAAAGACATCGGTTCACGGTGCTATCAACATGCTCGGACTTGCTAAGAGAGTAAAAGCAAAAATTCTTCAGGCATCAACATCTGAGGTTTACGGAGACCCAACAGTTCATCCCCAGCCTGAAACATATTGGGGAAATGTGAATCCTGTTGGCTTAAGGTCATGTTATGATGAAGGTAAACGCTGTGCTGAGACCCTTTTCTTTGACTATCACCGCCAGCATAAACTGAAGATAAAGGTTGCGAGAATCTTTAATACCTATGGACCGAGGATGCATCCGAATGATGGCAGAGTGGTATCAAACTTTATTGTTCAAGCGTTGAAGGGCGAAGAGATCACAGTCTATGGTGATGGAAGCCAGACGAGAAGTTTTTGCTATGTGGATGATATGATAGAGGGTTTTATAAAATTTATGGACAGCCCTGACGATTTTATCGGACCTGTGAATTTAGGGAATCCAGCAGAATTCTCTATCCTTCAACTTGCAGAGAAGGTTATTGAAATCACTGGCTCAAAATCTAAGATTGTTTTTAAACCCCTTCCTCCTGATGACCCAACCCAGCGTCAGCCTGATATAACACTTGCAAAGAATGTAATCAAGTGGGAACCCAAAGTCTCTCTGTTAGAGGGCTTGAAGAAAACCATAGCGTATTTTGAAGAAACACTAAAGTAAGCGATGAAAATGATTTCCATTGTAGTGCCTGTTTTCTGCGAAGGAAGCAATATCATAAGATTTTATGAACGGCTAAATGAAGTGACAGATACGCTTTCGAGCCATGCATGGGAATATATTTTTGTCAACGACGGCAGCACGGATAATTCTTATGAAGAATTACAGAACCTTGCCGGTGCCGACAAAAAAGTCAAGGTGTTAAACTTTTCCAGAAACTTCGGCAAAGAGATTGCCTTGAGCGCAGGCGTTGAGGCTGCTTCCGGCAGTGCTGTTATAACCATAGATGCTGACTTGCAGCATCCGCCGGAGCTTATTCCTGCCATGATAGAGAAATGGGGCAAAGGCGTAGATATAGTTGTAGCTATAAGAAAAAAGACTGAAAAACAGCCGTTAATGAGAAAAATAGGTTCCAGAGTTTTTTATTGGTTAATGGGCAAAATATCCGATGTTGACTTAGTATCGCAGGCTACTGATTTCAGGCTGATAGATAGAAAAATAGCGAATATTTTCAAGGTAATTACAGAAAGATCAAGAATGTACAGGGGAATCATTGACTGGATTGGTTTTAAGAAAGAATACATAGAATTTAATGCAGATGCAAGAATGGAAGGGAAACCGGTCTATTCTTATAGAAAGCTTATCAACTTAGCGCTAAATAGTATGACATCTTTCTCTTTATTTCCACTTAGAATAGCAGGATATTTTGGAATATTTATTACTTTGATAAGCGGGATGCTTTTGCTCATAATGCTCCCGACCCATTTTATTTTTAAATCGCAATATTTCTCTTCTCTTTCGATTGTTGTAGTCAGTAACACTTTCCTGATAGGAATAGTCCTCATCTCCTTGGGATTAATTGCACTGTATATAGGCAATATCCATAATGAAGTTATAAACAGGCCTCTTTATATCATAAAGGATCGACTGAACTTCGACTAAACCTTCCTCATGAAAGACAATCTCTTGAAAGCCAGCTCTTTTATTTTTGCCGGGACCATGCTGGGCAATGCGTTTAATTATCTTTTTCAGGTCACTATGGGAAGAGTATTGATGGTTCAAACCTTCGGGGAGATGAATGCCCTTTTCTCTATGATGGTCATTCTTGGCGTTCCATTTGCAAGCATTACTAATTTTCTGGCAAAAAATACGGCAAATTATTATGCTCTGTCCTTCAACAAACAGGCAAATACCCTTATCGTGAAAAGCTATAAATTTACTTTGATAGTGGGATTCTTTATTTTTATCCTCGGAACATTTCTTTCAGGATACATAAGCAATTACCTTAAGATCAGCAATACCATACCGGTCATTTTGCTGTTTTTCAGCATTTTTCTGTCAGCTATACTACCTATCAATAACGGGGTTTTGCAGGGTATGCATAACTTCAGACTGCTTTCTTTTGTAGCGGCGGGCAGCGGTGTTATCAGATATATTGTGTGTGTCTTTTTAGTTCTGTTGGGTATGGGATTGAATGGGATTATGATCGGAACTATTATTACCATTGCGCTGCTCGGCTATATTTCCTTTATGCCTATCGGCAGGCATCTTAAGATGGGGATGGAGCCTGTAAAGCTTAATGAGAACGGCATATCATCTATTATTCCAATACTACTGGCTAATCTTGCATTTGCTCTTTTTGCGCAGAGCGATATTATTCTCGTTAAGTATTATTTCAGTCCGCACGAAGCCGGCATATACAGTTCGGCAGCGATAATCGGCAAGACCGTTATGTATCTTCCCGGCGCCATCGTGATATCCCTTTTGCCGATGGCAGCATCCAGTAAGGCAAGGGATGAAGGGACGCTCCATCTCATTCTAAAGGCGCTGGCGCTTACCGTCTTGCTTTCAGGCGGTGGAGCGGCAATCCTTTATCTATTTCCTGATTTTATTGTCTCTATTTTTTTTGGGAAAAAATTTATTTCGGCCACATCTCTGATAGGATTATTCGCGGTAGCAATGATGCCCCTTGCCGTAATAATGGTCATAATGAATTACAATATAGCCAAGGGTGGAAGATATTTTGCATATTGCA